>JAAEMC010000107.1 GCA_024225895.1 Desulfobacteraceae bacterium
ACATCCGGTAGGAATCCTTTGGCTCCTATAAGCAATGAACCAATATCGTTCTTTTCAAATGAACGCTTGCGTTTCTCAAGTGGATCCCGGTTTTTTATCATCCGGGCTTCTTTATCCATCATCATCTGAGCAAAAGGAGTGGGTGCAGTCCTTGAGGCGAGGCCCACACTTTTACCTACAACCATGGTGCCAGTCTCCCGGATAATGATCTCCTGATATTGGGATTTGATGGACTTGGAATCCACAATTTCCTTTGAAAACAGATAAGCGGTTCCAACCTGGATGCCGATCTTGGCACCTTTAGCTGCCAGGTGTGAGGCAATGCCTGAAATAAAAAAGGAGGCAAAGCAGGTGGAAATGCCGCCGGCAAAGACCAAGGACAGCTTTGAAAGGTCATGACCGTTATTTAACAATGTGGAAATGGCCGCTTCCCATAATACCAGACTGGAAAGACTTCCCACATGGCCGCCGGCTTCTCCGCCCTCAAAAATGAATCGTTTACAAGAGCTTTTCAGTGCATTGGTCATCATGGAAACAGACGGAGTATGCAAATAGGTTTTTGTGCCTGCCTTTTCAAGGTCGATCACCTGGGAAGGAATACCGCCGGCAAAAAGCGCGAATGGGATTTTATATTTTTTGACCATCTCAAGGTGTTCATTCACCATGGGGTTGAAAGCCTCAATCCCCACCAGACCGGCACCACAATTTTTCACCTTTTTGGCCCCGTTTTTGAGCATGTTACCTGCCAGATCCACTGGCAGGCTGCCCACTGCAAAAAATGGCAGCGCACCCTGGTCAAGAACACTTTTGGCAAACTTTGAATTATCGCTGATATTGGCCATGGGCCCTTGGATCAATGGGAATTTTGTGGATTGGGCCTTGGCAAATTCAGAATCAGGTTTGATGGGATCAAATTCATCAATGGCATTTAGTTGGACACCAATATTTTCAAACAAACCTGTCACCATTTTTTTCAAACTTTTGGTCTCTTTTGCGAAATCCTTGGCAAAAATACCATCCTGTCCAAGGTAGAAAAGGGACTGGATAAACTGGGCATCCTGATCATCAAAGGAAACCATGTGCTGGATGATTTCCCTATACAATTTTTCACTGCCGTTTTCCTGATCAGAAAGCTCAATGGCCCTTTGTTTGAGATCCTTTACAATCTTGGTTCCCAATTTTGCAAATACCCTGTAAGTCTCAGTCTCTTGGAATAAAACCTCTGTTGAGTCGCTTTCATCCAACATGGACAACAGCTTTTTAAAATTTTTGGAAACCGGAGCCTCATCAGCCATGAGTACCTGGGTGTCTAAAACAATACCCGACACGCCGGCTGCAAACATTCCCGATGCAGTATACCGACCCACCCCGCCATGAATGAATACGGGCAGATCGCTGTTTTTCAAATACCACTGCATGAGAATAAAAGAAGAATACCTGGAGGTTTTACCGCCGGCTTCGTTTCCCCTCAAGACCAGCCCATGGGGATCAATGGCCTTTATTTTGTCCTGGATGTTAATTTCTTTGATCTCCAGGATTATTTTAGTATCTTTGAATCCGTCAAAGTCGGTGGGGTCATCCTTTTTTTCAATGGGTACGATCAAAAGATCCAGATTGAGAATACTTTGTTGCTTAAGTTTATCGATTAAACCGGTATCATGGTCTGAAAGCCGGATGCCGAAGCAAAGTTCTTCATGGGAAAGCTCTACAGCTCTATCAATGATGGTGCCATGATTTAAAAATTCTGTGTCCAATATGGGCAGTGCGCCAGAACTGTAAATGGTTTTAAAATACTTTACATCAAATACCTTCACTGGATTATAAATCATTAATGGAAGTCTTGAATTCAGTATTCTTCTAATCATTGCATTTCTCCGTTGTTTGTTTAAATTAATGTTTGCCTCAATCAAAACTGCGGGCAAATCAAATTTGCTAAATCTATTTTTTATTAACAAGTTTCATGCCAACGAAAACAGCATACATAACCCACTGAATTCAATAGTTTTTCAAATACCGCCTTCCTTGTTTTTATATTTATGCTACAATACATTGTTCAAATTTTGAACAGTGCTTGTACAAAAATTGAGTATCGCCATGAGTTCACAGAGTTACTCATCCTGGTTTTCATTTGACAAACCCTGGCTGTTGTCAGGGACAAAGATCGCTTGAAAGCAACGGCATTATTTGTTTCGACTCATATTTACAAAGGGGATTGTTCTATGGTAACTATTGGGTGACCACTATTTGAACATTGCTATACATTTTTTGCATAGGGGCCTTATTTTATTGAAGAAAGCAAAACTGCAAGGTGAAGAAAAACATTTTTTTAAAACAGTATATAATGCTGCATTCGCAAATCCCTTCAGTGATTTGAGAGAAAAGCTGGATCTTCAGATTTCAGGGCTCTTTCCTTCTGTACCAAGACGGCAAAGTATCGACCGATGTATTAAAGAAGTCGACCAAAGAATTAATAAGCTTGAATCTGAAGGCAAAGGAGATTTCAACGCCTTTGAAGGTCAGGATAAGAACATTATCCGCATTGTGTTCATGTTTGATATATTTTACAAGTTCAGAGACAACTTTGACCAGCTGATCAAAGAGCAGGAAAAGGCCCAGGACAAGCCGGTGAAAGTCACTTTTGCCGATGATGCCATGAAGATGCTTTACAAACGCGGCTTTAAGCACAAACACATTCTTCACTACTTTGCTTTGTCTTATCAGCTTCGACGTGCATTTCATTTCATATCAAAATCACTTGTGGGTTCCAGCCCCTCTATGAAAAAGCTCAAAAAGCATTTATGGTATAATGTTTTCACCTATAACATAGACTTATATGATCACTTTTTATGGGACAAGATGGAAGATTTCTCCACCCTGCTGCTGGGAGAAACCGGAACCGGAAAAGGAACTGCTGCGAAAGCAATAGGCAAAAGCGGCTTTATCCCCTATGATGATGAGAATAAATGTTTTACCCAAAGCTTTACCCGGACATTTTCATCACTCAATCTTTCACAATACCCGGAAACCCTTCTTGAATCAGAACTTTTCGGCCACACAAAGGGCGCTTTCACAGGGGCAGTAGATGATTACCAAGGCGCTTTTGACAGGTGCAGTCCACACGGCTCCATCCTTCTCGATGAAATCGGTGAAATTCCCAATCATATTCAAATCAAACTATTACAGATACTCCAGGATAGATATTTTTCTCCTGTGGGAAGCCATACAAAGCTCAGATTTAATGGAAGGGTTATTGCAGCCACCAATAGGCCTAAAACAGACATTCTTGACGGTGAGGTCTTTCGAGATGATTTTTATTACAGACTTTGCTCCGATATAATTGAAGTTCCGCCTTTAAGAATTCGAATCCGTGAAAAAGAATCTGAATTGGACGACCTTTTAAAATTTACAATTAAACGGATGACAGGTGCTGAATCAGAAAAATTGACCACTAAAGTCAAACGGATTATCGATCGGCAACTGGAAAAAAACTACCCCTGGCCGGGGAATGTCAGGGAGCTGGAACAATGTGTCAGAAGTGTTCTTTTACGGCGTAATTACAAAGGCAAGCAAACCAATGGAAAAGCAAATTTAACATTAAGCCAGAAACTTGCCCAGGGAATATCCAACCAGGATATCAAGGTATCAGAGCTTATTTCCGGATACTGTGCATTGCTCTATGATACTTTGGGCACCTATGAACAGGTTGCAAAGAAAACCGGCTTAGACCGGAGAACCATTAAAAAACATATTATGAATTATTGCCAAAAATAGATAAGGATAGACAATGCTCAGCTTCTTGCCGTCACTGCTCAAAGGAAGTCTTGTATTTTTTTTATATGCGTTCAACACCATTTCACTATGCGTGGTTCTCTTTGTTACCGCCCTGTTAAAATTCATAATTCCCATTCACAGTATCACGATCCTTTTTGACAAGGTTCTTATCGCAATTGCGACCTTTTGGATATCTATTAATTCCTGTACCACGGATCTGTTTTGTAAAATTGAATGGGATATTAGAGGCATTGAACAGCTTAAAA
>JAAEMC010000108.1 GCA_024225895.1 Desulfobacteraceae bacterium
GGCCAGTCATATGTTCTCAGTTCCACTTTTACGCCAATAGCCTGGAGATATGCCTGAATCACTTCTGCAACCTGTTTATCAAAGAGATACCGGCCATTCGGGGTCCTCATGCTGATGGTTTTGGAAAAATCAAAATCAGCTTCTTTTAATAATTGTTTGGCCTTTTCCGGGTTATAATCAAACTGGTGATCCATTTTTGCATAGCCAAAGACTTTGGGAGATACCGGGCCGTCCATAGGCTGGGCCGTATTGAACAATATCCTGTCCGCAATGGCTTTTTTATCAATGGCATAGTTGAATGCCTGGCGGACTTTTTTATCCCTGGTCACGCCTTTTTGAGTATTGAGACCCATGAAGATGGTACGGGTATCAAGGGGCATTTCCACGGTTATATTGGACATTGCCTTGAGAGAAGCTACATTGGAAGGCAGGGGTTTGTAGCAGATATCAATTTCACCGGTTCTGAGCATGGCTTCCCGTGTAGAGGCTTCCGGAATAATTATAAAGGTGAGCTTATCAACAGTGGGAGCTTTCCCCCAGTATGTTTTATTCCGGGTTAAAACAATCCGATCCCCTTTCACCCACTTGCTGAGAACATAGGGTCCCGCGCCAACCGGATGCTGGCGAACATCCTCCCCATATTTTTTAATAGCTTTCGGACTGATGGGAGATACAATGGCCATGGACATGCAGGCATTCAGGGGGGAAAAGGGATATTTTAAATTCAATTGAACAGTGAGATCATCTATCTTTACACATTCTTTTACCACGGACACGGCAAACCGCAAGGGAACCCGCATATCCGGGTTTAAAACCCTGTCCCAGGTCTGTTTAACCACATCTGCATTAAAGGCATTGCCGTCACTGAATTGAACCCCTTTTTGAAGGTGAAGCGTCCAGGTCAAACCGTCCTCGGACACTTCGTGTCTGGCCAGCAGTCTCGGGTGGACATTGCCCTCCGGGTCCTGAAAGTACATATTGTCATAAATCAGTTCACAGATATTAAAGAACAAGGTGGTGGTCTGTTCCTGGGGGTTTAAAGTGTCTGCATCAACCCCGATCCCGATTTTCAATTCTTTGACAAGGGCTGCTGCATCGGAGACTGGCGTGAGACAAAAAACCATCATAGCCACCATCATAACCACAAGGATAACACATGTTAAGAAATGTTTAAAATTTTTCAATTTAACCTTTTTTTTCATTGTTACATCTCCTTTTTAAACAGTTTTCAAAAATTATTCTTCTACAGATTTCCAGA
>JAAEMC010000109.1 GCA_024225895.1 Desulfobacteraceae bacterium
AAACTCTGTACACGTAAAAAACCCTGAGCTTTTTGATCTCATCGATCAACTTGTTAATACGGATAATCAACAGGCCATTGATGCTGTTAAATATCTCATTAAATCTTCAGTTTTGAGAAATAAAATTGAGGATGTTACTCGGTAGAATCTTGCTTCGGACCATAAGGAGCTTTTACCTCTCCAGATCCCGGACGAAATCCTTCACCAGGGCCTGATCCCGGCAAATACTTTCCTGGGGGTTCTGCTCTGAAATATTTTTCCCATACTTCCGGGCCACGCCGGATTGAGCTATCCATACGTTCCAGCTCCGCTTTTGTAAAAAGACTTCTGGAAATACTTGCCGAGAAACTCACATTTACCTTTATAGCTATCATCAAATAATATTCTTTTTCCGGTAAGTCTTCCGGATAATTTGTTTTCACAAGAAACACGATGTAGCCATCTGTTGCTGTCAATTTGTCTACAACCACATCTCCGCTGATTTCTGAAAATATGCCAGACAAATCAAATGGCTCGTCCTCGGTAATAGGACTATAACCGCCTATGATTTTTACTATCCCATTTTTGTCTCTAAAAAATCTATCCCCAGAATCTCCTTCATCAAAGCGAATTTCGTGATCCTTATCAAATCTTTTACCCAAATTAATATTTTTCCCATCATTCTCATAAAAATAGGAATACCCTGTATCAGAAGAAACTTTTGGATTTGGATGCCTGATAATTCGTAAAGAACTACTTGGCAAGGCAGTAATCATTTCATACAGTTCATCCAAAGTATAATCATTTCGATTAAGTTCATAGTTTTTGTTTGCACACCCATTTATGACTGCTAAAAACATAAAAAAAACCAGGCTCAATAATAGGTTTCTCGTGCTCATCTTCATCTAATATCCAGGATCCCAATACCGCCATTTTCCATCGGGATCAATTGTGTATTCAGCATAATGCAAATGTGGAGTATAAGAGACTCCCCTTCTCCCAGATGTTCCCCCTATACGCCCAATATTCTGTCCAGCGAGTACAAAATCACCTCTTGAAACAGACATCGAGCTTAAATGTGAATAGGAGCTATATTGTCCGGAATATCCAGATCGTTGAACCCTTATTTGATTTCCAAATCCAGAATTATTCCACATTTGGGCATAGGTCACTCTTCCAGAATACCTTGCATAAACATTGCCATCCCCATAACCAAAATCATTCCCAAGATGTGGCTTACCGTCCCACTCTCTGAAAGACTGATAGGGAGATGTCCGTGATCCAGACCCAGGTCGATTTCCTTGGCCAGGTCCAGATCCTGGGAGGTATATTCCAGGGTCTTCGTATCGCGAATTATTGGTTTCTCCACCACCCATTCCTCTTTGTTGTTCAGGTCCCCCGCCCCCAATAGGCACACCTACACTCGTTCCAGCCTGACCATACCAGGCCATTGTATAGGTAGACAGGGCTGCTTTAAAAAACGGATTATCGTCTGAATAGGTTGTTATCCCGCCTGTATAGAGATCCAGTCCGATCCCAATCGTTCCACCAATTTTTGCACCATCCATGAAACCTTTAGCAAATGCATTCCCATCTCCACCTGTACGAATATACTCATATGCTCCACCTATTAACCCACCAACAAAGGTAAATATCTCAAAGAAAAACTCCCCATCGGGATCAACATAACTTATTGGATTATTGGCACAATACGCATAGGGGTTCGGGCCCTGGGCTGCAGGATCTTCGGTGAGAAAGCGGCCGGTTTCAGAGTCATACCATCTTTGATTGAAGTAGAAAAGTTTGCTTTCAGGTTCCAGTTTCTTGCCTGTAAAATTCAGCTCTGTTACAGGGCCGACAACAAGGCCAGCATTACCCCATTCATCCATCTGTACCTTACTGATTTTTGTGCCTTCTGCATCCACTATATATATCGGGCTGCCCTGCATATTATTGATAAAATAATATATTTGTTCGTTACCTTTAGAATCTGGTCGTATCATTGCTATCTT
>JAAEMC010000110.1 GCA_024225895.1 Desulfobacteraceae bacterium
GAATCCCACCCACCCGCACTAGCGAAACTTTCTCAGCTCTACTGATACGATTTACCCTTCAGTCCCTCTGCGGGAGACACAAGGCGGTTTTCGCTTAAGCAAAAGGAGTTTCAATAACACAAAGGCTAGAACTGAAACATAGTGTCGGAGATCGGCGCGCCTGGCCACGCGCCGATCGGAGTCTGAGAAAACCAAAAGATTAAAAAAGAAAAATCATCTTCAAACAAGTCACCAGCCCCGCCGCCCCCACCCGGCGGGGCTTCTCTTCTTCCTTCTTCTATTTCTTTTCGGGGGTTAAAGCATGAACAAAACAACCTCTTTACGGTATAATAAGCACTATCTATACACCATTGAGGAGAAATGAATTTGTGAGCTTAGGGGATATTGAAAAAAAACTGAAATCAATCATTGAACATCACAAAAAAGACCACTTTATCTTTGAGTTATTAGCTGCCTACAATTTGCCAAAATCATCAATCGCACGACTTCAAAAGGGCCCTCTCAATCTTTCAAAAGACCCGAGCGCTGTTTTGTGGAAGAAAAAAGTATTTTTTAACGCACCACTACAAGGCGACTTACACTCGACGATCGATCAATATAAGCATAACAGCTCAATTGCTAAACAGCACCCTAGATTCCTTATTGTCACAGACTTCCATCTTTTGCTTGCAGTGGATACCAAAACTCAAGAATCACTAGATATCCCCTTTACAGATTTGCCTAAACATTATGCGTTCTTTTTGCCGTGGGCAGGCATAGAAAAAGCACGCTATCGAGATGAAAACCCAGCCGACATCAAAGCAGCCGAAAAAATGGCTAAGTTGTTTGATGAAATCAAGAAAGATAATCCCCAAACAGACCCAAATTTTATTCACGGGTTAAATGTGTTTTTATCACGGCTATTGTTTTGTTTTTTTGCCGAAGACACCCATATCTTTAAAAAAAATCAATTCACCAATTCATTAGGAAGTCACACCAAAACGGATGGATCAGACTTAAAAGCCTATTTTGAACACTTATTTCAGGTATTAAACACGCCCAATGACGCTAGAACAAATTTACCGGCACATTTTGATGGATTTCCCTATGTAAACGGGGGGTTGTTTAAAGACTCTTTTGCACTACCACTTTTTACCGCATCGTCACGGCGCGCCATTTTGGATTGTGGTCAATTAGATTGGGCAGATATTAACCCAGATATTTTTGGATCAATGATTCAAGCCGTGGTTACCCCTGAAATGCGAGGGGGTATGGGCATGCACTACACGTCCGTCCCCAATATTATGAAGGTTATTGAACCGTTATTTTTAAATGAACTTTATGACGCTTTTGAGCAAGCTAAAGGCAGCGTCAAAAAACTAGAAGCCCTTCAAAGCCGTTTATCTAAACTTAAGATTTTTGACCCCGCTTGTGGCTCGGGAAACTTTTTGATTATTGCCTATAAAGAACTTCGAAAGCTTGAGATGGCGATTATTCAAGAAATCGGCAAGTTTAATTTTTCAGAAATCAGCTTAAACCAGTTTTATGGAATTGAAATTGACGATTTTGCCCATGAGATTGCCATGTTGTCGTTGTGGTTGGCTGAGCATCAGATGAATGTGGTTTTTGATAGGACCTTTGGAAAGACAACACCGTCTCTGCCGTTAAAGGCATCGGGGCATATTGTGTGTGCGAATGCGTGTCGGGTGGAGTGGGAAGAGGTTTGCCCGAAACAGGATGGGGATGAGATTTATATTATGGGGAATCCGCCTTATTTGGGGGCCAGGTTACAAGATAGCGACCAAAAAGCGGACATGCAGCTGGTGTTTGAAGATAACATTATTTACAAAGACCTTGACTATATATCTTGCTGGTTCCTAATTGCGACAAGATATATACATTTATCTAATGCTAAGTTTGCATTTGTATCAACAAACTCTATCTCACAGGGTGAGCAAGTCGGACATCTATGGGGTATCTTAACAAAATATGAAGTTGAAATTTTTATGGCTTACCCTTCATTTAAATGGGGAAATTCAGCAAAAGGAAATGCGGGAGTAACTTGTGTCATCGTTGGAGTTAGAAATAAAGCACAAGGAAAGAAAAAATTATTTGTTAATCTAAAAGCACACTTAGTGGAAAATATCTCTCCATATCTTGCAGATGGGAACTCGATATTAATAGAAACTTCAAAACATATGATTTCTCATGATTTTCCTCCTATGATGATGGGCAATATGGCTAGAGACGGGGGGCATTTAATTTTGTCAGAACTCGAAAGAAACAATTTGCTTTATAATTTCCCAGATTCGAAAAAATTTATTCGACCCTTATATGGTTCAGTAGAGTTTATTCAAGGAAAAAAAAGGTGGTGTTTATGGATTGATTCATTATCACGATCCTTAGCCGAATCTATTCCAGAAATAAAAGAGCGCATAGAAAAAGTATACCTATTCAGAGTTTCTTCAAAAGCAAAGACAACAAATGGATATGCGAAAACCCCCTATATGTTTGCACAATGTGCGCATAAAGAAACTCAATCAATCATAGTTCCAAGAGTGTCATCTGAAAATAGATTGTATATCCCAGTTGGCTTTTTAGATGAAAGATCGATAATATCGGATTCTGCCCTAGCCATTTACAACGCAGAACCCTGGCATATGAGCGTTTTAACTTCGAAAATGCACATGGTGTGGGTAAGAACAGTGGCAGGAAGGCTAAAAACAGATTATAGATATTCATCGTCTTTGTGTTACAACACCTTCCCATTCCCAAAAATCACCCAAACCCAAAAAGACGCCCTCAATGTCTGTGTAGACCGTATTTTAGAGGAAAGGGAACGACACCCCGGTAAAACTTTAGCCCAGCTTTACGACCCCAACAAAATGCCTGACGGCCTTCGAGAAGCACACCGTTTAAACGATGACGCTATCGAACGATGTTACCGTAGCAAGTCTTTCGAAAACGATGATGAACGATTGGCGTATTTGTTTAAACTTTATGAGCGGATGATTGCCGAGGAAAAGCGGAAGGCCAAGGAAAAGTCATGAGTAGAAAAAAACTAAACTTTACCGATTTACAGTTGCTGGAAACCATTCAATCAGAGTATGCAGATGCTTATCTTGAGCGCATTCAAAACAAATCAAATAATCCTAATAACAGCATGGTCTATCTTCCGATTGACCTGGATAAAATTGCAAAAAAACTTGGTTTGCCAAATGGTGAACCTATTTTTCAGCGTCTATATCGACACTTAGAAAAAAAATACGGATATAAAAACTCAGATGGGACTCAGTGTGCATTTTTTACGCCTGTAGCAGGAGAAGATAAAAATTGTGTGAGTTTTGCACATCTATGTGCCATTGTTGCGTCATTAAAAGACGAACAAAAAGACCTCAAAATCACACGATGGATCGCAATAGCAGGCTTATGCACGGCTATTGTGATACCAATACTAATAGAGTTGCTAAAAGTCTATTTCTTAGGGGGGAAACCATGACCGATCAAAACACCTTAGCCGCATTCGATAATACCCATATCCGACGCTACTACAATGCCGAAACAGAAACCTGGTACTTCGCCATTGTTGATATCGTTGCCGCATTAACAGACTCCAAAAACCCAACCGATTACCTCAAAAAAATCCGAAAGCGTGACACAGAGCTTGGAAGCTACCTGGGGACAAATTGTCCCCAGGTACCCATGATGACGTCGACAGGCAAAACCAGAAAAACACTGGCCGGTACCGTAGAGCATGTCTTGCGTTTGGTTCAATCTATACCATCGCCCAAAGCAGAGCCCTTTAAACTATGGCTTGCAAAGGTAGGTTATGAACGCATTCAAGAAACAGCCGACCCCAGCAAAGGCCTGGACCGTGCCCGTGAAAACTGGCAAAAAATGGGCCGTTCTGAGAAATGGATTCAACAGCGCATGATGGGCCAAGAAACCCGCAACAAACTAACCGATTACTGGAAAGATAGTGGCGTTAGTGAATCAAGCGACTTTGCCTTTTTAACCAATATTATCCATCAAGAATGGTCAGGGTTAAGCGTTCAACATCATAAAAACTTTAAAGGCCTATCTAACCAAAATCTAAGAGACCACATGAGCGAAGCTGAGCTTATTTTTACAGCCCTTGCCGAATTATCTACCCGCACGATTGCAGAATCTGAACAAGCCAAAGGGGTGAGTCAAAATGCAGATGCGGGCAAAAAAGGGGGCCGTATCGCTAAGAAGGCACGTCTTGAGTTAGAGGAAAAAACCGGCAAACCTGTCATTACAGATCAAAACTACTTGCCTCC
The DNA here is from genome assembly GCA_024225895.1 of Desulfobacteraceae bacterium. Classification (GTDB taxonomy): domain Bacteria; phylum Desulfobacterota; class Desulfobacteria; order Desulfobacterales; family Desulfobacteraceae; genus JAAEMC01. Next base: position 4,281 of record JAAEMC010000110.1, read on the forward strand.
TCAACAACATAAACCACTAAAAGGAGGCTCTGAAAATGCCTGATGTTATTCATGTTCACTATGGCCAAACAGGCGAAAGCACCGCCACAAACGCATTAGGCATGCGAGATATTCAAGCCCGCGCTTATGAGGCAAGAGATGCGCAGTATTTATTACTAAAAGCACCGCCTGCATCTGGCAAATCACGAGCCCTGATGTTTATTGCTCTAGGAGTCTGTCGTTCTTAACGCTTTAAGATACAACTTTTTCTAAAAAAAACGCCACCACCAACCAAAGAACCATTTATTTAGTTTGCCTGAATATTTTTATTATACTCAACGGCAGATTACAGGTCTTTGTCAAAATA
>JAAEMC010000111.1 GCA_024225895.1 Desulfobacteraceae bacterium
CAAGGTCTTCCAAAATTTTTTCAACCTGCCCGGCATCAAATTCTTTAGAACAGGCCAATGTTTCTATGGAAACAGCTTGCAAAGGTATGTGGTTTGCCGGCAGGAGCATGGCGATTTTTGCTTCTTCTTTGGAAAAAGTTTCCTGTAAAATCTCCACAAGGTTGTCCGTATATACCACGCCTGCCATGGACATATGTCTGGCCAGGTGTTTATAGATGTTGTCATCATCCATCATTTGTTCTCCACAAAAGGCGGTTGTAATCCACTGCCGTAATTTCATTTTTAAAATGAGTCTCGGTAATGGATTATCATACGGTAAACCTAGTGGGTAAACAAGATAAAACCAAGCGATCTTGCAAAGCCTGTTTGCACCTATACCATGGCTTAAAACTGAATGGCAGCCAAAAGATAGCCCTGATCCACCATCAAGGCGCCACCTGCCGTGTTGCCTGCAAAAGTCTGAAATTCTCATTTACTATAGTACACTCTGGCCTCAGATTTTCTAGCGTCCTGCATATGGCCAAGTTTTGATCCAGGCACAGGTTCTCGTTCAGCCACTAATTAGGGATTTGACTAATCTTAAAAATTCAGTTAGTAAAAATGTATAAAAAGCTGATGCTTAAATCCTGTAAATGTTGTTTTGATCGATTTAATTAAAGCGAAAGGTTAAACAAATGGGAGACAATCTGGTTAGTGAAAAGACCATTGCTTTCAGCATAGCCCATGAAATTTTGTCCTCCAGTGTAGATATCCCTACTATTCCGGAAAATGGTGCGAGAATTATGTCCATGGTCCGCCGGCCTTTGGACAAAATTGATATCCCGTCTTTTGCCAAGCTTGTGGAATCAGATCCCGGACTTTTTACACGGGTTTTGCAATTGGCCAATTCACCCTTTTACGCTGAAATAGAAAAGATCGTCAGCATCCGTTCAGCCATTGTCCGGATTGGCCTTACGGAAATCGTCAATTCCGTTTGCCTTTATTTTTTTCAGAAAATGCTGCCGAAATTTCCTGAAATCCCGGGTTTTTCCTATGATGGTTTCTGGACGCATTCCTGGGCATGTGCCGTAGCCAACCGGCGGTTAGGCCATCCCAATATCGGAATGGGGATTATGCCGGGCGAACTTTATATGACCGGACTGCTCCAAGGTATGGGAAAGCTGATGCTGGCCATTCATTTTCCGGAAGATTTTACTAAATGCATTAAAAATGCCCTAGAATATGAAGAACCGCTGAATAAGATAGAAAAGGATGTTTTCGGCACCACAGATTGTCTTGTTGCCGGAAAAGTGATGTCAGCCTGGCATCTGCCGGGCAATATCTGCGAGGGTGTTGCATACTACCAGACACCCGAATTGGCGCCGCCGGAATACATTATTATTGCAGGCCTGACCCAATACGCCTATGCCATTGCAGGACTTTCCGGAACCGGATGCAGTGGTGACGGTATCCTGATGGATGTCACGCAAACCTATTTTGGAGAACAGTCAAATCTAATACTCTCAAAAAAGAGCTTCCAGGATTCACTTATCCGAGAAATATTAAATTATCTGGACATATTATCGGACAGTGTTACAGAACCGGCTTACGAAGTTGCATCAGGAAAAGCGGGAAAGGCCAAGACCGTAGACTGGCGTTCGAAGAAAAAAACCGGTAAGCTGCCCAGCAAAAAGAAAAAAGGCCTGATGGGATGGATTAAGTCATTCTGGGGCAGCTAACCCATAAGAGAATCAGCATAATCTTGTTAAAGGCGTAGTTCCCATTTTTCTTCCAATAATATTTTTCCCCAGACATTTGATTCTTTGGTTTCAGCCAGTTTAAAACCGGCATTCGCATAAAGTTTTCGTGCTGCACCAAGAAAATCAATGGTCCACAAAACGATTTTTGTATATCCGCACTGCTTTGTAAATTGGATAGTCTGGTCAACCAGCTTTTTACCAAGGCCCTTGCCCCGTTCGGAAGGTTCTACAATAAGCCAGCGTAATTGGGCAATACCCTTTTCTTTTTGAACAACAGCCACGGAACCGACCATGGTTCCGTTTAATTCGGCGATCCACAGCCTTTCTTTGGATGGCTTGCATTTTTTAATAAAGTCAGCCATACCTGCCGCCACATATCCGTCAAACTGATCATTAAACCCGTATTCCTGGGCATATAAAATACCATGGCGGTGAATCACATAGCCTATGTCTCCTGGCTGGTGGGTTCGAATCAGGTAACAATCTGCCTCTTTTTTCCGGCGGTCTAAGATCGTTTTAATGGTTTCCATGGATGCGGTAATCTTTCTTTTTTCTTCAAAAGATAAATCCTGTACAAGGGAGCTGATCTGGTTGTTGGATATTTTTTTAAGATCAGCATAAACATTTTTACCTTCTTTTGTTAATGAAAGAATCTGCATTCTGGAATCAGTGTCCGAGCATTTTTTGGTTAGCAATCCGTCTGATTTAAATTTTTTAAGAGTTTTACTTAAATAAGCCGGATCAAGGCCCAGGTTTTTTACCAGGTCTTTGGCACATAAATTTGGATTTTGATTCAGTTCGAACAGGATTCTGGCTTGGACCAGCGAATAATTGCTTTCTAGAAACCGGGTGGTGATCAAGCCGATTTTCTGGGTATAAAACCGGTTAAATGCCCGCATGTTTTCAACAAAATCTTTTTCCATATCCCTTTTCCTTTCTCAAGAGGGTTGTGTTTGATTTCATATCAGAAACATAAATTTTATTTGAATATGTCAACTATTTATTTGAATATGTCAACTATATAGATAAATTTTTTTAAATTATCCAGATTAGAAACTATATTTTAATCTTAAGAAAAATCGGTCCTGGCCTTTGTAGGGATGGATTAAGGAATCCGAATCAGAAGAATCATAAAAAGCCATCCCGGCCTGGACGGTAAAGGCATCAAAGATGTCGTATTTGCTGGACAGCCTCAGGATATTGCCGTGGCCCGGGTTAAAATGGACCCAGAAAAGATCAAATTCCAATGTGTCGTTGAGCATCTGATAGGTGGCCTGGACATAGGTGCGGTATTCAAATTCATCCACGCTTAAATAGGGCTTGTAATCAAGGGTATGTAGCATTTCCCCTTCCAGTGAAAGTCTTAAATCTGAAATGCCGGTATATTCTATTCCGGTAAGCACTGCTATTTGGTCCTGGCTGTTTGTGGTTTGAATGCCGGATACAGGGATGCCGGACATAATCTGATAGATTACATCGTTTCTCATTAATTTTCTGTCTTTCCGGAATGCTGCTTCCAGTTTGAACAGGCTGTTATCCTTGACCAGATTGCCGCTGAATCCAAAGGTGGTAAACCGGTCATATTCCGGGGTAAAGGAGAACATATCATTAAAGATGCCGTCATAGACAAGGTAGGGTTGATGATCATAGGTATCGGCAACAACCAGGGCGAGGTCCCCGCCATTATAAGACCAGGCGGCTCTGGCCGCAAAGCCGGAATTGTCCAGTCCTGAATCCGGAGTTTTTTTTGTGGCGATTGTGAGGGACGGATCCCGGAAAACCGCGTAATAGTCAAAATCAGAACCCAGGCCGGCAATTTTGCTGCCCGGATGCTCGTGGATAGTGGCTACATCAAAGGACCAGGGATCAAAAAAAGCAGACAAGCGGACGGCAAAAAGAGGGAGCCTTGCATCCTCAAGATCAATGAGCCCGGGCTGGGTTAAGTCCCTTGGATTGATCACATCCGTGATCCTGGCATAATCCGAATCCCCCCAGGCAATGATCTGGCGTCCGGTTTTAAGACTGATGGTATCGGTTAGTTTTCCGTCCAGGTAAAAATCGCGCAACTCAATATCATATTCGTTATCATCCAGGGTTTCATCCAAAAATTCACTTTTGGATTCAATCACATAGGCAAAATCGTAAAACCCGAGAGCAGAAGCCTTGAATTTTAAGTCCGGGTTGATCTTGTAGAAAGTTTCAACAAAAAGACAGGGCCGAACTTTACTCAGTTTTTTATGATCCCGGTTAAAAGCATATTCGGTTTCAAACTTTATAAACCCACCGATTGTTAAATTGGAATTCTGGTTCTCTTTTGCAACATCTTTGTCAATATCTGCAGCAAGCCCTGGAAATTCATCCAATTCATCCAAATTCGTATCATTGAATCCATCCAGACCCTGATCCATTTTTTCTTCCATTTGAGGGCTGTCTTCAAATCCTTCAAGTGTATGTTCTGCTGCTGTTTCCGCTGCAAAGGCCATATACCGGGGAACAAAAAGATGCAGGGCGCAATAGAGGATGAAAAAAAAGCCAAGAAGAATTTTAAAAAATCTTTTTTGGAAATCCCGGTACATTAGAGGCCTCTTTCCATACTTCGTGTGGAAAAATAAGAGTCTTTGATCTCCCGGTTATACTGGATATCGGTAAATTTAAGCACTGAAGAATGCTCCACCTTGCCCTTGGATGTTGTAATCATGGTAATTGTACATGGTGTCCATATCCCTTGAACCTGACGGATATCTTCGGCCTTGAAATATTTGATCTTCTTGCCTTCTTTGACCCAGTATTTTGCCTTTACCAGGACATGGTTGTCTTTTCTGATCCATAATAGGGATTTTAAATACCCGGTTTCATCCAGGACTTTTTTGAAACGTTCTTTTCTGGGAAGTCCCTGGACCACCCAGGCATCGGCCCCGTCCACCTTCATGTTTTTTTTTACAAAGGTATATTCCCAGTCTTCCACTTCAATGCCGTTGATATCCGAGTAAGAAAAGTCACTTCCCATAAAAGCGCTGGATTTGTCTCCGGACGCAACGCGTTTTACCTTTTGAAGCGCCGGCAGATAGAGCCAGGAATCATCTTCTTTGGCCGATGCATCCCAGTCAAAGGACATATAGGCTGTATTTCTGACATCGGCCGGGCTTAAGAAAAAAATCAAGGCCTTGGTATCCTTGTTATAATCCTTGCGGATATTTTTAATATTTCGGATTCGTTTTTGATTGTTTTTGTTGATCAGGACCATCAATGTGTCCTGGGTTAAGGTATCTCCGTCTTCCCGGTTGTCCATATTATCCACAATTTGCCGGGGTGTGGGTTCGGCAAAGGTTCTTTCATGGAAAGACACAATAAGTAAAGTGAAGATTATGGTGCATACGGCTATTATTTTTATTCTCATTTGAGACCTCCTTTTTTGGGTGTTTTAATGTTATAGGCCGGGCTTATCTTTGCGGTCCCGGGTTTAAGGTTAACCATTTTTTTTCTTCAGCAGTGTTGGATAATGGCTTTTCCACAAAAACAAACAATACCGGAATCAGGATCAAAGTGCACAAAGAGCTGACCACCATGGTCACGGTGATCATCCACCCCATTATGATCAAGGGGGTGAGTATGGAAAATAACAGGGCAATAAACCCAAGGCCAACGGTTACGGCATTGGACATGATGGCCTTGCCGCTGTGACGCACTGTGTTGTTTAAGGCATCTGAAAAATCCATTCCCCTTTCAAGGTTCTGCTTCAGCCTGGAGATATAGTGGATGCTGTAGTCCACGCCGATACCAATCACAATGCTGGAGATAATGGCTGTACCGATATCCAAGGGGATATTGAAAAATCCCATAATTCCGAAGTTGACGGCAATGGTCATGGCAAGGGGCACCATGGCGATGGTGGCATGGCTTAAGGCCCTGAATGTTGCCAGGAGCATGATAAAGACCACTGTCATGGATACCATGAGGCTGATCATCTGGCCCTGGACAATTTCATCAGTGGCAGCCACGGCCACATTGGCGGAGCCACTGACACAAAGGGAAAGATGTTTGGGAAAATTTTGGGTAACAAAGGCGTTGACTTTACGCTTGAAATTGAACATCTCCAAAGAGGAGGTGGTTTTGAGAATAACGGTTAGGTTCAGGTTTTGATATCCGGTATCCGTGAAATCGGATAATGCATCTCCTCCACCATTTTCATAGAGAAGAAGGAGCTGTGAGATCATATTTTGAGCATTGGTATCCGCCATCCCTTTGCCGGGAACAACATTAAAGGCCTCGTTCTCATCATGGAGCACAAGATTAATCCGTTTGATCAGTTCGGTAAGGGACAATACCTTGCCCACCTTTGGATGGGTTTCAAGGAAACGAACCAGATCATCAACATGGGAAAGATTGGCAGGATCTTTAAACGGTTCTCCATCGGATTGGGTTGAAGAGATCAGAAGATTGATTACTGAACTTCCCGAAGCTTTTTTATTCATGGTGTGGGTAGAAACACGGATGTCAGAATTTTTTAAAAAATAGTGGGCATTGTTGTTGTCTACCTTTACCTTGGATGCTCCTAAAAGGGCAA
>JAAEMC010000112.1 GCA_024225895.1 Desulfobacteraceae bacterium
AGATCCAGCCATGACATTGGGTTAAAAAACTCGGATGTATCTTCTTGCTGGGCAGTCTTTGCCGCCCCTCTGATATATTCCATTAAGTTTGGCGTTTCTTCTTCTTGTTCCTTTTCTGATGAAAAAGGATTGTATCCCGGTTCTTTATAAAGTGTTCCCCGGCATTCAATTATGTCCGGCTTGTAAACTTTCTGGGCCCAATCAGAAGGATCAACTTCTTCAAATGCGACTGAAACAACGCTTTTTTTGCATTCGGCAATAGTGGCAACGTTTTTTGTTATTTCATCGGCCAGTCTTTGTTTTTGCTGGTCTGATCTTCCAGGGTAAAGTTTCACGATGATATGCGGCATACGGTTCATCCTCATTCTTATTCATTGTTGTTATTACCGGGCCTAAAAACCTCTCCCAAATTAAGTTCAAGCCCATTCAGCCATCCCATACCCATCTAAACCCCAGCTTGTCAATACATGGGGATGAATTTTTGATATTTCAAGAAAATAGTCGACAGCATTTGTCTCGGTTTGAAACCCAAATGGTTTAAGGCCTGCTGGATGACCGATTGAGAATGGCAGGCCCCAAACCAATGGACACTGGCTTATGATTTAATAAACCACCGGATATATTTTCGACCGAAAAATGCTCAATTCCTCAGGTTCATCGATTTGGAACGTTTTGATTTCAACTGTGCCACCCAGGTTCAAGCCATAGATATTGATGGGGATATAGCCGGTGACGCTGCGGATGTCATAATTGAATATAACAGCCAACTCAATAAAAACCTTATCAAGAGTACGCTTAGTTCATTTTCTTTAGGGCCGGAAGCCAGCGCGAACGTATTTAATCACCGAACACAATATCTTGAAGAGGCAATCCAATGCCTTAAATAGAAGAATAATTCCCTGTTCAATTAAAATTATGGTGTTTAAATTTTATTTTCCTTTAAAATCGGATAGTTCAGATTTCTATCTTTGTGTTAAGAACTCTTGCGTTGACATCTATTAGCTTTTTTTATAAGCCACGGTATGAAAAGCAAACTCACGGATTGCGTCCATGCAAAATTTGTAAACCATAAGAGCTATAGAAGACATGGATAGAAATTCACTAAAAGAAAAGCTTAAACAAGCACTGGCCGCTCATGACAACCGCAATAAAGAGAATAAACGAGAGCAGCGCTCTCCTTTTTGGGCTATTGCAGCAATTGGGCTTTTAATTGTTATCATGCACTACAGCACAACCCTATTTAACCCGAAACAGCCCTCCGGCCCTTGGGCTAAAATCACTACCCCAGCTATCGGCTCCACCACCGGACAAAGGATCAAGGTTGTTGGAGAGTCAGGAAATCTTCAGCCTGGACAATTTCTCTGGCTGGCTGTGGATAAGCCCCATAAAGGATTGTGCTGGCCCAAGCCTCCGCATCTCAGGGCAAATATGAAATTCCAGACCACCATTGATGAAAGGGGGCCCAAAGAAGCTTATATCCTATCATTGTATGTTTTAAATCAGAAGCTGCACATGCAATGGCGACAATGGGTTAGAGAAAAAAAAT
>JAAEMC010000113.1 GCA_024225895.1 Desulfobacteraceae bacterium
ACATCCGGCCGGTATCTTACACCTGATGATAAAAATAAAATTATAGTGGGCCGGGCATTTTTAAAAAAGTTCAATACAAAAATCGGCAACAAACTGATTCTCATGTCCCAGAACACCGAAAATGAGATTGCCTCAAAAGCTTTCAGAATTGTAGGGGTTTTCAGTGCAGAATCCCAAGCAATTGAAAAGCAATTTGTCTTTGTCCCCATATCACAGGCTGCCGGGATGCTGAAGATGGGGGATTCGATTTCAGAAATTGCCATCATGATGCCCTCCTTGGATATCAGCGGGAGCAATGAGGCCCGCACCGCAAAAAAATTAACAGCATCCATTAATGACGACAGCATCCATGTTAGAACGTGGCAGGATCTTTTGCCCATGATGAAGGCTTATCTTCAGATCTCTGGATTTTTCCTTTATGTCTGGTATTTTGTGGTCTTTGTGGCCATGGGATTTGGGATTGTTAATACGACGCTCATGGCCATTTTTGAAAGAATGAGGGAGTTTGGTTTAATGAAAGCCCTTGGCATGCGACCATTCCAGGTCATTAAAGGGGTAATCGTAGAAACTATTTTCCTTTTGATCCTTGGAATTATATCAGGAACGGTTTTAGGGCTCTTAAGTGTTGCTGCCATCTCAAAAACAGGGATTGATTTGTCCGCCTTGGCAGCCGGTGCTGAAATGTGGGGAATTCCAAGGAAACTATATCCGGAGATATGGGTTCAGGATGTCGTTGTGGCAGGGCTGGTGGTGCTTGTGTTAGGTGTTCTGATCAGTTTGTATCCGGCTTTGAAGGCTGCCCGGTTTACTCCTACACAGGCTATGATGCAAAATTGATAGCGTTGCAACGTACAGTCTTGTGTTGGGACGTCAATATCAGCGTTGCAACATTCATTGCAGCGCGCAGTTTTGAATCTGGCGTTGCAACGTAAAGCAGCGAGTAGTATTGAATCTAACCGTTGCAACATTCACTGCAGCGTGCAGTTTTGAATCTGGCGTTGCAACGTACAGTAGCGAGTAGTATTGAATCTAACCGTTGCAACATTCACTGCAGCGTGCAGTATTTAGTCTGGCGTTGCAACGTACAGTAGCGAGTAGTATTGAATCTAACCGTTGCAACATTCACTGCAGCGTGCAGTTTTGAATCTGGCGTTGCAACGTACAGCAGCGAGTAGTATTGAATCTGACGTTGCAACATTCACTGCAGTGCGCAATATTAAATCTGACCGTTGCAACGTTATCAAATCATTTGGAGACAGGGTATGGCAATTGTTGAAATCAAAGATATCAAGAAAACTTACTGGCAGGGAAAAGTCAAAGTTGATGCCCTTTGCGGTATTGATCTTTCCATAGATAAAGGCGAGTTCGTTGCACTTGCAGGACCATCCGGATCAGGTAAAACCACACTGCTCAATATTATAGGCGGCCTTGATGTGGCAGATCAAGGAAATGTGATAGTTGATAAAAATAAATTCGACACTATGAAGCAAGCTGCCCTGGCATCATTGCGGCTGCATAAAATAGGGTTTGTGTTCCAGGCGTACAACCTGATTCCGGTTCTATCTGCCATTGAAAATGTCGAGTATGTCATGCTTTTACAGGGCATACCGAAGATAGAAAGGCATAAGCGGGCAAAAATCATCCTTGATGATGTCGGTCTTGAGGGCAAATACGACCGGCGGCCTGCCGAGCTTTCCGGCGGCCAGCAGCAACGGGTCGCCGTTGCAAGGGCCATTGTCTCGGATCCTGCCATTGTTCTTGCAGACGAACCCACGGCAAACCTTGATTCCAAAACAGGTGAAGGCCTTTTATTAATGATGAAACAAATGAACAAAGATAAGAAGGTTACATTTATTTTTTCAACCCATGACCACATGGTTATGGAATATGCCAGACGCCTTGTAACGATCAAGGACGGACTGATCGTAAACGATGAAACCAAATAATGCCCATATCTGCGTTCTTGCTTGTTTTTTTATTACCATTTTCTTGATTCAGAATCTTATGGCAGGACAAAAAACCCTGCCCAATAATATTAATAATCAGTTTGGCGGACACATAAAGTTTGAAGGAGGAATTACTGGCATTGACAGTGGGTCTTATTTTGAGCCTGTGGGAACTGAAACCTGCATAGACGGCCTTGCCAACGTAAGATTGACTGACAAACTATCTTTTTCTGATAATATTTATATTCAAACCCATTATGAAGCCTTCTTCAAATTCGGAGAAACCTATGAAAAGCAGGCGGATCTTCAAAAAATCAACCCTTCCCTTCCGGGCTCCCAGGTATCAAACACTTCAAATATAGACAAACGGCGCCTTTTTGACCTGACAAAAACAATAAAAGAATCAGATAACGCAATATTGTGGCACCGCCTTGACCGACTCCTGGTTTCCGTAAAACCATCCTGGGGTGATATCATGATCGGCAGGCAGGCGATTACATGGGGAAACGGTCTGATCTTCAACCCCATGGATCTTTTCAATCCATTCTCACCCTCGGATATTGTCAGAGATTACAAAACAGGGGATGACCTTGCATCTGTAAGATTTCATACCGATTCCATAGAAGAGGTAAACCTTTTGTATGTCCCAAGACGGAATATCACAACCAATGAAATAGATTCAGACAAATCCTCCATAGCAGGAAAATGCCATTTCTTTGCCGCTGAGATTGAAGTGGATATAATGGGAGCCCTGCACTATGATCAGATTGTCCTGGGCCTGGGGGGAACAGGCTATGTCGGTGATGCTGCCTGGCGAAGCGATCTTGTCTGGTCGGCCCTGGAAGATAGTGCTGACAAGAGCGGATATATTCAGTTTGTGGCAAATATCGATTATTCCTGGGTTTGGTGGAACAAGAATATGTACGGATTGATTGAATATTACCATAACGGGCTTGGAAAAAATAATTATACTCGTGCCATGGAAGATCCGGTCCTGATGGAAAGAATTGACAGGGGAGAATTATTTTCCCTTGGAAAAAATTATTTAAACACCAGGATTCAGCTTGAACTCCACCCCCTGTTTAATCTGTATTTAAATACAATCAATAATATCGAAGACCCTTCCGGCATCCTCCAGCCATGGGCAATTTATAATATGACACAAAACTCAACACTGCTTTTAGGCGCCAATATTTATTATGGCAGTAAAGGCAGTGAATATGGCCCCTTTCTGATCCCGGGCACACCTTTTTATACCAATGCGGCCGCCAATGCCTATATTTTGTTTACCTATTACTTTTAACTCGGCCCCGGATCAAATTAATTGATCAATTAAAGTGATTCTTAAAAATACGTTCCACAAAATAAAATACTCAAATGGAATCACTTAAAGCAAATCGACTTTGTACCAACCGTTTTCTATCCTTAAGAAGTAAAAATGACCATACGCTTAGCAAAACTTTATTCTGCGATTTGTATACCCTGTGGCATTGAACAAAAAAAAAGTGTAGAATATAAATCACGCATCAACATCAATCACCATTAATCCTTGTTTCAAATCGCTATTATTTCTCTAATTGATGTAGGGAATAATAAGGAGGCTGTTATGAAACTTAAATTATTCGCATTGATAGGAATTTTAATTAACTTATGGTTTCAGCCTGTTTATGCTGAAAAAATTAAAGTAGGGTTCGAACAATTTCCTCCTCTCATCACAAATGATAAAATGGGTTACACTATTGCAATGCTCCGTTCCATCGAAAATATTTCAGATTTGGAATTTACTATAATTCTAATGACATATGGTCGGGCAAAAATTAGTCTGGAAGATGGACAAATTGATCTGATGGGACATACTCCTTACAAACAAGAAAACCGGGTGTTTTATACCTATGCACAGGAATTGAATTGGTCCATTGATACTAAATCAGACTTGTATGCAACGGCTAAAACCATGTTAAACCCGGAGAATATTAGGAAAAAAAGATTGGGGGTCCCCTATGGAAATAAAGAATTCCACTCAGAGATTACTGGAATTCCCCTTGAAAAATTCCAAGAAGGACATTTGGAAAATTTATTGAAAATGCTGAAATCAGGTCGATTAGATGCGTTTACATTTGAACGTTCATCAACTATGTCCACCATCATAAAATTAAAAATCCCCAATATTCATTACAAACAGCTTCCCCCAGTCATTATTCCTGCAGGTCTTGCTGTAAGAAATGATCAAAAAGGAAATCAATTGAAAAAGAAATTAGACACTTTAATTCTGCAACTGGATCAGCAACAGATTTTCAAA
>JAAEMC010000114.1 GCA_024225895.1 Desulfobacteraceae bacterium
CCGGCTGTTCCTGAAGTGAGCGCCTTGCGTGCCGAAACCGCCTGGGCTAGTTTCTTCCGCCCTCTCGCCCAAGAAACCCACACGCCGACAAGGTTGCCGAGGTGGTGGAATTGGTAGACACGCTAGCTTGAGGGGTTAGTGAGGGCAACCTCGTGCAGGTTCAAGTCCTGTTCTCGGCACCAGATACAATCTTCCTTAGAGACTACGCTATAATACCATATAAACATTTTTATTTAGACCCGATTTAAGCACAAAAACACAAAATTGTGGGCACTACATTTTTCAGGCATAAAAAGAAATGGTTTAAGCTTAAGCACTAATAATTTCAGGGGTTTTCCAAAACCCTGATGATCCCAGATAATCAGGTGAAGCATTATGGGAAGAACGACACTCTAAATCATCCTTTTAGTTGAAGAATTGGTGTCTTTTCCTCATGCCAAACATGACGATCAGGTTGATGCGCTTTGTCAGGGTTTAAAATATTTGGAAGAAAAATCTACTAATACCACCCGAGTATTCGTGAAATAGCCTCTTTCAAATTCATTTTGAGGCTTTTTGATACTCTCTCCAAAAAGATGTTTTTCGGGCATGTTTTCCTTGAAATGATGCCATATACTCATTTTGAGACTGGACACCTTCCCAATCCTCAACCTTTTTAGATTCTTTCTCTGCCAAAACCAAATCTCTAGCTGCATAGGGATAATATTTTGAAATCGCACGCTTAACATTGTCATCGACTAATTTTCTGTAAATGAGAACTGCCGGTAGTGGTTTATTTAGTTGAGCTAATTTTTTGGCGACAGGACCCAGTGAATAATAAAAACCACCATTTATTCTGGCATGGTTTTTCATAATCACATCGACTAGATAATCTATTTCATCCAACTCACAAAGAGCTTCCATCATACAATTCATGGAAGATTGCGAAAGAATCATGGCTAACCCTTTTTGATATTCTTTTTCTTTCTGGGTGTCTGGCAGATTATCAAGGTATCTTTGCAATTTTTTGGTACATAACGTCTTTTCAAACGACACCCATCGGTAATGATCTGCCTTATTCTGGTTTTTAAGTGCATCATAAATCACAATAAATTTTTCGATAAAATCACTTTCCATGTAACCTGAATAATCAGCCTGTCCTTTTTCAAGCCAACCAAGCGCCTCTTGCAGACGGTCTTTTTGGATTAATCGATCTACAATATTTAAAACTTCAGCTGCATTTATTTTTTCAGATGATTCTAAAATACCGATATAATCATCCACATTTCCCTTTGCATCTGAAATTTGCAATAGAGCATGTTTGAACATATGTTCCGATAGCTTTTCTTTATTCTCTATGATCAATTTTTTAAGTTGGTTTAATTCATCCTCGCTCAAAAAATCCCCAAAGGGCTTGATTACATCATCAGTGATCCCGTAATTATCATCTAAATATAGATGTGCAATCTTTTCAATGAGCGCTGTTTTGTCTTTTCCGTCATAGCACTTAACACAAGCCTCTTTCCAGGCTTCAATAGAGTATCGAAATACATCACCAATGGAGCCACTTGAGTCATCTGCTCGCTCAAAAACAGCTGGATGGATTTTGATGAATTTCAGTATTAACTTTTCTGCTAAATCGGGGGCTGATTTAAGTAGCTGTTGATTGATCGCATCTAATACAGACTGCAACTCATCAGCAAAACGAAAGCTATAGCCATAATCAACAAAGGCTTGTGATCGTTTAATACTGTTAATTTTTGTGTCTAGTTGTTTGTATACGGTGTCTGGCGAATCCGAATTAACCAGTAGCAGAAGGTTTTCATATAGATCCTCACTTTTTTCGGCTTGATCCAAC
>JAAEMC010000115.1 GCA_024225895.1 Desulfobacteraceae bacterium
AGATGATCCTAAGTGGAAAGAATTCATTCAATTAAAGGCGAAAAACTACCATGCTTGAATCCTATATAAAATCAGTGAAAAAAGAAAAAGAGATTCTTTTGATGACCCATATTGTAATGGGCTATCCCTCTTTTGAGGCCTCCTATGAAATCGTTGAGCAGATGGTAAAAGCAGGGGTGGATCTAATGGAACTTCAGATCCCGTTTTCAGAACCCATGGCAGACGGTCCCGTGATATTAAAGGCAAACCAGAAGGCCCTTGAACAAGGGGCAAAGGTTGCAAAATGCTTTGAATTTGCCCAAAGAGTGACCCAGGATTTTGATATCCCCTTTTTATTTATGAGCTATGCCAATATCCTTTATAAATACGGGTTCACGAAATTTTGCCGCCATATGGCAAAGATCGGTCTGAAAGGTGCCATTGTACCTGATCTACCGCCCGAAGAAGCCAAAGAGTACCTGGATGCCATGAATGCCAACCAACTTTGTCCAATATTCATTTTCTCCCCTGAAACCAGTAATCAGAGATTGGACTATCTTGCCCAATTTTGTACAGGCTTTGTCTATTGCCTGGCCCGCAAAGGCGTTACAGGGAAAGAAACACAATTTTCAAACACTCTTGGCCAGTATCTTGAACGATGCCGAAAAGCCACATCTCTTCCCCTGGCTGTAGGATTTGGTGTAAAAGACCGGCAGGATGTTAACTATCTGAAAGGAAAAGCTGATATCGCCGTGATTGGTTCCCAGACCATCCGGGTAGTGGAGCAAAAAGGCATTGACGGGACAAAAGAATTTATAAAAAGCCTTGTATGAAAATTGTCCTTTTTAATTAGTGACTGATGAAAAAACCCTATTTTCTCAAATACTGCGTTTACCTTTAAAACATAAGTAATTCGAATTATTAGGCCTAAAAGTCGCATGCATTAGCCTTGATGGTGGATCAGGGCTACTAATTAAGATCACTTTTTTTAAACAAATTGATACCCTGCTTTTTGAAGAGCTGCCATGGCAAGATGGGTATCCTGGGATTTGACCAGAAAATAGTCTGTATCAAAGGTGGATATCACAAAAATACCAATCTTTGCTTCTGCCAGGACGCCGGCAATACCGGAAAGAATTCCGGTCAAAGAAAAATCCAAAGGACCCATGACCTTTATCATGGACCAGTCCTTTTCCTGGTTCCAACTGTTGAGCTTAAGATCTGAAGTACAGACAATGGAAATCTCCTCACGGGTTTTCACCACATTATAAAAGCGGGCCTCATACACCTTTTTTGGGATTTCATCATCCGGATCAAACCGGTGAATGGTTAAATTTTCCTGAAGCAGTTTTAATTTTAAAGGCTCCATTTTCATGTTTCCTTTTTTAAAGATTCGGTTTTAACCCTCTTTTATCTCATTCCAGGCTTTTTTACTTTTGTTTATTTTTTTGCCCATATTTTTCCAAGTTTTGGTTTTTAAAAAGGATTGGTCATATCGGTTCAGCATCTCGATGAACATCTTTATTGGAATTGTAAATGAGAGCTCGTCCGGTTTATAAAATTTCCTTGCAGAGGGGTCCCAGCCTCC
>JAAEMC010000116.1 GCA_024225895.1 Desulfobacteraceae bacterium
AAAATCATCGCCTTCAAAGCCTTTGAGCAGGGCGTTGAATGCACTTTCTTTTGCCATGTCCAATAATTCGGCAACAGTGACTTCGCTGCCATCTGCTTTTTCTACCTTCTCGTATTTGCCAAACTGGCTTACGGCCTGCCCAAAACATGCTGTTAATAAGTCTGCGCCGCGAAAACCGAGACGGTATAGTTCATCAACTTGTTTGGCAACGGTTTTTTCAATGGCTTTTTTGACGGATTTGTAATCGCCAATCCCTTGACGTTGGGCGGGTTTGCAAGCTACTGTAACTGATGACGCTAAAACTAAACCTGCTAAACCTAAACTTCTATTTGCCATTTCTGTGTCAACTGCCCAACTTCCTGTTATATTCATTCTTGCGCCCAAAATAGAATTGCAAAGCGTTGTCCATGCTTCAGTGCTTTGATGTGCAAACATGATACTGACCAAATCTGAAGTTTGATGTTCGATTGCATCAGAAATTTGTAATAATTTATTTTCAAAATGTTGTTTTGCTTCTATTTTACTGTCATTATGATGATGTTTCAATGCCGTACATTCTTCGGTTTTGGGCGTCTGCGGCGTAGCAAAATTTAAGGGATAAACATCTCCCAAAGAGCGTTTGAGCCATACATAAAAGAAATCGGAAAGGTCGGCATAGGCAATGGCATCATAATATGGAGGATCAGTTACCACTGTGGTAATGAATTTTTCAGGAAATTGATTCTTCTCTCCACTTGAAGAATTATTACAAATAGTCCAAAAATCATTTTTTTCTGATACAATATAACGAGTTATCCAATCTATCATATTGTGAATTCCACCACTACTCTCTGTAAACGGATACACTTCTGGATAATCAAATA
>JAAEMC010000117.1 GCA_024225895.1 Desulfobacteraceae bacterium
CTAATGGCCGATATACGCCTGTTGATCCTGGTATTGAATGGTCACTTTGATATCAACCTCTGACAGCACAGCGCCACCGTGGGCAAACCGAATTCGCTACAACCAGCGTCTAACGCGTGATTTGTAGGCAAGGTATTCCTCTCCGAAGACTTCTTCACAACGCAATTCTTCGAAAGGGATATACCAGAAGTTTGCGGCGACAAAAAAGAGGATGACACCAATCGCCGGGGACAAGGTCCCCCAGAGTAACCAGTTACCAACAAGCACCAGCGTAAAACCAAGGTACATGGGGTTTCGTGTGAATCGAAACGGTCCCGCAGTAACCAGGATGTCCGGTCTAATAAAGGTATTCAGATTGGTACCGGACCCTTGATTACCGTTTCTGCCATAACGCAATCCTTTGAAGTTGCTCAGACACTTTACAAGACATTTACACCGTTGATGGAAGCCATGGAAGGGGCCGGATCTGCACATGTCGCCGCCTTATATGGCCGTCCCTTCCTGGAAATTCGCTCAGGTTCCAATATTGTTGGAGAACGGAACAAAGCCAATTGGGATTTGCCTGTGGCTTCCCAAAATCTTTCGAAAGCTTGTACCATCCTTTTAAATCATTGGGGTTAATCCCTGTGATTATGAAATTCTCATTTTATCCGAATCCTCATTTTTCAAATTCATTCTATTTATTTGCCTTTTTATTTTTGATAGATTGCAACGAAAAAGGAATATTCATATGAGATTCATTGATTCACATTGCCATCTCCACGATTCCAGGATCATTGCTGATTTGCCGGGAATTGAAGACCGGGCCCGGACAGCCGGGGTCGATTTCATGGTCACCTGCGCTACCATGGAAAATAATTTTGAACTCACCGCACGGATATCCAAGGATTTTCATTCCATCATCCCGTGTTTCGGCATTCATCCGTGGTTTGTGGAAACCGCCTCTGAAAACTGGCAGACAGATCTTGAAAACTATCTGGTAAAATACAATGCCGGCATTGGAGAGACTGGTATTGATTTTGTTGATAAAACCTGCAACCGGGACCTGCAAGTCCTGGTGTTTAAAGAACATCTGGCATTAGCAAGGGAATTAAATCGCCCCATCAACATTCATGTCCGAAAAGCATGGGATACTTTTATTCACATTTTAAAAACATTTGGTAGACTGGATTCCGGTGGATTGATTCATTCCTATTCAGGGTCTGCTGACATGATCCCTTTATTTGAAAAATACGGTTTGTATATTTCTTTTTCAGGGTCTGTCACCAATCCCGGTGCCAAAAAGGTGGTCAATGCATTGAAACAGGTGTCACAAAACAGGGTGGTGCTGGAGACAGACACCCCTGACATTTATCCCCATTTGCCTGAAGGACGAAAAAAAAGGCTCAATGAGCCGGAAAATCTTCCTGCCATTTGCCGAATTGCGGCAGACAGGATTAAAATGGATGCCGAGCAATTTTCACGGAATACATACCAGAACAGCCTAAGATTATTTAAAAAGATATTGCCCAAAGGAAATACTTAATATGAATCCATTTGCCAGAACAGAACAGCTTCTTGGCCAGGAGTGCGTCAATAGTATAAAAAATGCCAGGGTGGCTGTTTTCGGACTTGGCGCTGTCGGCTCTTTTGTAACGGAAGCACTGGCAAGGTCCGGGGTTGGATATCTTCGGCTCGTCGACTTTGACAAAGTAGATACTTCCAATATAAATCGTCAACTCTACGCACTGCATTCCACCATTGGCAAGGAAAAAGCACAGGTTGCACTGGCCAGGGTAAAGGACATCAACCCTGACTGCAGCGTGGAAATCCATGCCTCTTTTATTAATGCCCAAAGTCTGACCGATCTATTGTCGGATGACCTGGAAGTGGTGGTGGATGCCATTGACGGTTTAAATTCAAAGGTCAACCTCATCGTTGGTGCAAGACAAATGGGGTTGCCGGTAGTTTCCAGCATGGGAGCAGGCGGACGCACTGATCCTTCCCGGATTCAATGTGTAGATATTTCCAAAACCCATACCTGCCCTTTGGCAAGATTTGTGAGGCAACGGCTTCACCGCCGCGGGGTTTACGAAGGTATCTCAACAGTATTCTCTGCTGAAAAGCCATTGAATAAACAGCCATTCAAAAAAGAAGATGCCCAGGACCCTTTACAGGAAGACCACGGCAGATCAAGGCCTCCCATTGGTACGGTGCC
>JAAEMC010000118.1 GCA_024225895.1 Desulfobacteraceae bacterium
AGCCCTGGGTGCAGTCAGAGAATTCTTAGGTACCGGCACCATCACCATCTGGGGGGGCAACCCGGTATTTGAGATGACTACATATTATCCTGGCTTTAACCCCTTCTCATTCATGATTGAAGCACCTGGTGCATTTGTGGCTCTGGGACTGATGCTGGCAATCATGAACCTAATCCCGAGTAAATAAGGAGAGGATCAATGGAATATTTTGAAATTTTTATCGCCGGTGTTTTCATTAACAACATTCTTTTGGCCCAATTCCTTGGCAACTGTCCTTTCCTCGGCACTTCCAAAAAAATGGAAACCGCCGTGGGGATGGCCATGGCCGTTGTTTTTGTCCTGGTTATGGCCGGGATGATCACCTGGATGGTCAATGAGTTCCTTTTGGTAAAATTTGAACTCGACTACTTAAAAACAGTTTCCTTTATTCTGGTTATTGCTTCTCTTGTCCAGTTTGTGGAAATGTTTCTCAAAAAGAGTATCCCGGCGCTTTATGCAGGCCTAGGTATCTTTTTGCCGTTGATTACCACTAACTGCGCGGTTATGGGTGCATGCCTTCTGAATATCAGTAAGGAATACAGCTTTTTAAGTGCACTTGTGTCATCATTTTCCTATGCCGTAGGATTTGGGCTAGCCCTGATTCTTTTTGCCGGTGTACGGGAGAGGATTAATCTGGCAAGAGTCCCAAAACCATTACAGGATACTTCCATCGGGCTTGTGACAGCCGGTATTATCGCATTGACCTTTATGTCATTCAAAGGAATGGTATAAATCGTCTTGGAATAAATTCTTAGACTTTTATGTCTCTTTCAAAGAATGGTTTAACGAATATAAGATTAAGGTGATTATATGCTTTCAGCTTTATTGTTAATGTTAGGCATCGGTGCCTTGTGCGGCATCATACTGAGCCTTTCGTCAAAAGTATTTTATGTGTATGAAGATCCAAAGATTGCCCTTGTTGAAAATAATCTGGCAGGCGCCAATTGCGGCGGATGCGGGTATGCCGGATGTTCAGCGGCTGCCGAAGCCATTGTCAACGGGACGGAACCTCCAAGCCTTTGCATAGTATCCAACAAAGAAGGTGTTGAAAAAGTTGCTGAAATCATGGGCGTTGATGCAGGTAGTGCAGAAAGTCCGTTGTCCTACAATATGTGTGAAGGCGGTAACCGCGCATCAGATAAATATCATTACATGGGTATCACCTCATGTAAGGCCATGGGGGTTGTCTTTGGAGGAAAAAGAGTTTGCGGTGTCGGCTGTATAGGCCTCGGTGACTGTGTTAAAGCATGTAAATTTGATGCGGTATACATGGGACCGGATGGCCATCCCGTAGTGATTGACGAAAAATGTGTGGGTTGCGGAGCCTGCCAGCAAAGCTGCCCAAAAAACATAATTGAGGTCAAAACCCTTTCTGAAAAGCTAATGAAATTTAATCAGAAGCAGGACCCATTGGCACCGTGTGCCCAGACCTGTCCCGCCGAGATCAATATTCCAAGATACATTAACCAGCTAAAGGAAGGAAAATATAAAGAAGCAGTTGAAACCATCCGCCTACGGAACCCTTTGCCGCTTGCCTGCGGAAGGGTATGCCCCCATCCTTGCGAAAGTGAGTGCAGAAGAGGGATTGAAGACGATGCTGTTTCCATAAACCAATTGAAACGGTTTGTGGCAGATTATGAAATGAATTCAGGAAGCCGGCTTCCCATAAAATGTGCCCCGGATACCGGCAAAAAAATAGCCGTTGTTGGTGGCGGTCCTTCCGGCTTAAGTTGTGCCTTCTTTTTACGCCGTATAGGTCACAAGGTCGACATTTTCGAGGCCATGCCAAAGCTGGGTGGAATGCTCAGATACGGTATCCCCGAATACCGGCTTCCTAAAAAAGTGCTGGACTGGGAAGTCGGAGGCATACTGGATCTTGGCATTAACGCATTTACCCATGTAAAATTCGGAAAAGATTTTGGACTTGGATCTTTGATGGCTTCGGGGTATAATGCAGTATTCTTAGGCGTTGGTGCCTGGGAAGATTACTCTCTTGGGATTGAGGGTGAAAACCTCAACGGATGCTACACAGGTATCAATTTCCTCCAGAGAATCTCCAGTGGTGAAAAATTAAAACTAGGCAGAATAGCTGCAGTAGTTGGCGGTGGAAATACAGCCGTTGACTGTGCCAGGACACTCCTCAGATTTGGCCTCGACAAAGTATATATGGTGTACAGGCGAACCCGAAAAGAGATGCCTGCCAATGAAGTTGAAATTGTTGCTTCCGAAGAAGAAGGTATTGAATTTGTCTTTCTTGCTGCACCGGTAAAAGTGGTTGGGAACAGTGAGGATAAGGTGACCCATCTTGAGTACCTGAAAATGGAATTAGGAGAACCCGATGCCTCAGGCAGAAGAAGGCCTCAACCCATTGAAGGATCGGAAACTCTTCTTGAAGTGGACATGGTGATTTCCGCCATAGGCCAGTCACCTGATGCATCGTTTAAGGAGCAGGATCCCCTTCCAAGAATGACTGAATTAGAATTAACAAGGTGGAACACTATCGACAATAACCCGGAAACTCTTCAGGCCTCCATACCGTATATTTTTACGGCAGGAGATGCAGCCACTGGTCCTTCTCTGGTTGTAGATGCCATTGGCGGCGGAAGGCGGGCAGCCCGATCCATTGATCTGTTTCTTAAAGGGGAAGAAGTCGAACCGGTTGTGGACTCGCTGCAACAGAAAAGAATCCATGAATCCTTGTTCGCAAGCGTTGATGGTATCAAAAAGAGTGAACGGGCCAAAATGCCTGAAATTCATGTCAACCAAAGACTTGATTCCTTTATTGAAGTTGATCTGGTTCTGCCGGAAGAAAATGCCAAAAAAGAGGCTGACCGTTGTCTAAATTGCTGTCGAATCTGCTACAATCCGGATTTCCCAATATCCAAATAAAAGGAGAGAAACCATGGTAAGCATTGATTTAATTGATAAGCTTGAAATCTTCAAAGCCTTCACAAATGATGAGCAGGAAAAAATACTGAAGCTTTGTACAACAGATAAATTTCAGAATGGTGATCGACTTTTTCAAGAAGGGGATGATGCACAGGATATGTGGATCGTTATTGACGGCGAAGTGGCATTGCGCTTTGAAACCCCGGATGCCAAACCCAGCACAGATGAATCGACCTTGTCATCCCACCGAAAAGATATCCCTGAATCACAGGTGATGGGATGGTCCTGTTTTGTTCCACCATATAAAATGCGGCTTTCCGCCTATTGTGTGTCCAGAAAATGCCAGGTAATAAAAATTTCAAGAATGCAACTTAACAAACTCATGGAAACCAATACCCAGATTGGATATAAAATAATGCGGTATATGGTCCAGGTTGTTGGTTACAGGTTCATGCAATTCCAGGATGAGGTTGCCCGATATACTGGTATTGGCATGATGAATTCATGGTAATGGATGGGTTACCAATCCTTCCCAATTTTTAAAACGGGTGTCTTTCTTTTAATAAGATACCCGTTTTATTTTCTAAACCTTGAAAGTTTGGGCCATGCAAAAACCAAAATTAAAATTATTTTTAACCAGCTTTTTAACTTTATTTATTTTATTATTTGCCGGCAGCGGAATTTTAATTTTACAGATAAAAAAATTCATCGACACACCCAGTAATCCAGAAGCACAAAATCAAATATTTGAGATAAGACCCGGCCAGTCCCTTCATCGGATATCCGCCAACCTTGAAAAAGAAAATCTTATTTCAAATAAATCCTTATTTAAAATTTATACCCGCATAAAAGGTTCTGCAAAAAAACTCCAGGCAGGAGAATATATCCTGTCAGCTTCTCAATCACCCCAAACACTTTTAGCCACCCTTACCCGGGGCAAAGTAAAATTATACAGACTGACAATACCCGAAGGGCTGAACATTAAAGAAATCGGACAATTGGTTGAAACGGCGGGTTTTTGTTCAAAAACTCAATTCATAAAGTTATGCAAAGACGGTCCATTTATTGCTGAAACCAGCATCCATGAAAGATCCCTGGAAGGATATCTTTTTCCAGACACCTATTTTTTCCCAAAAAATTCAACCTGCCATACTATCATTCTTGCCATGGCAAAACATTTTCAAATCATGCTTCCCAATACATGGAAAACAAGAGCAAAAAAATTGGGCTTGACCCTGCATGAGGTTATTATTCTTGCATCCATCATTGAAAAAGAGACCGGGGATGCAAAGGAGCGTCCTTTGATCTCCTCAGTATTTCATAACCGGTTAAAAAAAGGCATGCGCCTGGAAAGTGATCCCACCGTTATTTACGGGATTAAAGATTTTGACGGTAATATACGGCGCATTCACTTAAGGACAAAAACCCCATACAACACATATCAAATCAAAGGACTTCCGGCAGGTCCCATTGCCAACCCGGGCAAAAAGGCAATTGAAGCAGCATTATTTCCAGTCAAATCCGATTATTTATTCTTTGTATCCAAAAAAGATACGACCCATAAATTTTCAAAAACAATGGAAGAACACAACCGGGCGGTCCGTAAATATCAACTCAGAAGATGACCCGACCTTTGTTAATTTCCAATATCATTCATCAAATTGCTTTATGTACACAATCAAGGCCCCGCTTTGTGATTTCTTTTTTTTGTCCCACTCAAAAAAGAGTACCAGATCTTCTTTTTTAAGCAGTCTTAACTGATCCTCAACGATATCCGGCAGCACTGCGCCAAATTCAGAATGCAGCCCTTTGCCCACAATAATCCTGGCAGTGAAAAATCCAGAGCGTTTCCCGTTTTGTATAAAAGTGCTGACCCTGGCTTTGGCCCCTTCGGCTGTAAATCCATGCAAGTCCAGTTCAATTTGCGGGGGCGGATACCGTTTGAGTCTTTTTCTTAAAGGAAAAGCAGTGGGTTTAACGTAGATTTTTTTCTTGTTTTGTAAAACAGAACTGTCTTTCTTTTTAAATGAGTAATCAAGCAATTGGGTAAATTCAGTTTCAGGATCTTTTGTTATTCTGTCCTCATGGGTTGTTCTCTGTTCAATAATCGGTAACCCGTGTTTATTTTTTTTAAATCGTTTTTTATCCATGAAGATCTGTTCAGTCTTTTTTTGCTTTTCCAAAATGTTTGCATTGGTTTCAAAGGCATCAAAAAGATCCTGGCCCGGGTCCAGAACCGGTATTTTATTTTTGGTTTTTATTTGGGATTTCTTGGGTTTGCTTTTCTTTTTCATACCTTCATACTACCCTATCAAACCTTGGTTTTCAAGATTTTCAAGCCAGTAAGTACATTTGACTTTGCCATCCCTTCCTGCTATTGTCTGTTCCATGAAAATCGGGAACATAGTAGAGTATATTGATCAGCAAAAAATCTTTTCAGCTGTCATATTACAGGAAAAAAAAGGGAAACTGAGGCTGCTCAATGAAAACAACCGTGAAGTAAACTTCAGTGAAAAAAGATTATCACATATTTCAAAAAATAGTATTGATACCAACCTCACAAGAGATACCTTGGCTGCCAAACTAAAAAAGCTGGCTCAAGAAAGAAAAACCCTTTCCCAAAAAATAGATATCAAGGAGTTGTGGGAAATCCTCCATGAAGAGCCGGATGATATTGATATCTCTACCATGACGGTTTTCTGCTTTGATCCGCCGGTTACAAGCGATCATGAAGCGGCTGTGATACGGGCCTTTTTCAATGACAGGCTCTATTTTAAATTCAATAAACTCATCTTTACCCCCTATACGCAAAAGCAGGTGGAAGCCAAAAAGAGACAGATCCAGGAAGCCCGACGCCAGGAAATGTTTATCCAGCAGGGTGCTGCCTGGATACAACGGATACTGGACAATAAAAACGGATCTGATGCCCAAATTGATGATACCGTTATTAACATCCTCAAGTCCTATTACCTTTTTGGGAATGACGCTAAGTCATCATTTTTGGCCAAACAGATCCTTAAAAAAACCAGCCTGAATTCACCGGAACAGCTCTTTCATATCTTTGTAAAAGCCGGCCTATGGGAAAAAAACCAAAACGTCAACCTCCTTGCGCTGCAAGTCCCTACCGACTTTGCACCAGCGGTATTGACAACTGCCAAAACGCTTGTGGATTATTCCTTTAACTTCATGGATGATCCGCTCCGGGAAGATTTAACCGCCACCCCTTTAATTACAATTGATGGCCAGTCCACTCTTGATTTTGATGATGCTATCAGCTTGGAGCAGACCGACCATGGATATACTTTGGGCATTCATATTATTGATGTGGGGTCTTATGTAAAAAACAATGATGACATCGACCAGGCAGCCCGGGAAAGGGGCAGCTCCATCTATATGCCGGATGACAAACTGCCAATGATCCCTTCAAGCCTTTCTGAAGGCTTGTGCAGTCTGACAGAAAATGAAATCAGACCCGGCATCAGTACCATTGTCAAAATGACCCGGTTCTTTGAAATCCTGGATTTCACCATTGTTCCCAGCATTATTAAAGTCCACCAGCAAATGACCTATGCAGAAGCCAATCTTCTAAATGGAAAGGATGATCCGGTTACCACTCTTTATAAGATCGCCACCTTGCTGAGGGAAAAAAGGTTAAAAGCCGGTGCTATCCAGATAACACTGCCTGAAGTCAATGTATGGATAGAGGAAAACCAGGAGATCCGGTATTCAAAAGTAGACCGGGAAAACCCTTCAAGAATGCTGGTATCTGAAATGATGATTTTTGCCAATACATTAATGGCAGACTTTTTGGCCAGCAACAATGTCCCGGCGGTGTTCAGATCCCAGGCACCTCCCAAGCAAAGGCTGTTTAAAGGCATTGAAACCTCCCTTATTATGAATTGTATGCAGCGCAAACAATTGAGCCGGGCCGTGATCGGGACTACACCTGAAATGCATGCCGGACTGGGAGTTAAAGCATATGCAACTGCCACCTCTCCAATTCGCCGGTACCATGATCTTTTAACTCAAAGACAGATACGGGCGATCCTGGGATATGAAAAACCCTATTCCAATAATGAACTGGAAAATATTCTCCAGGAGATTGCCATGCCGGTTGCCAATGCAGGACGGATCCAAAATGATCGGAAACGGTACTGGATTCTCAAGTACCTTGAATCCCAAAAAGGTGCTGATTATGAAGCCCTCATTTTGGACGCCTATAGGGATTTTTATAATGTTCTGATCAAGGAATTCATGCTGGAAGCTAAATTACCTGCAAACGGTCTTAAGCTCAAACATGGCGATATCATCCATGCCACTATCCAGCACGCGGATGCCAGGCGGGATCAACTCTCTTTATTTGCCTAATCATGTAAATACTATTTTCTATATACCATTATAGATATTAAGACGGACAGACCTGTATGTCTGCCCGTCTTAATATTGGTATAAATTCTGAAATAGGCGGACAACATAGGTCCGCCCTGATATTATCATTGAGATATTATTTAAAATTAATGTTTAAAACTGCGCTGGCCCGTATATACCATGGTAGCACCGTTCTCATTGCAGGCTTCGATGGATTCAAAATCATTCATGGAACCACCAGGCTGGATAATGGCTTTCACCCCCTGCCTGAGGCCTACATCAGTGCCGTCACGGAATGGGAAGAAAGCGTCACTGACCATTGTTGAGCCAATGAGGTTGCCTTTGACTTCTTTGACATCATTTTCAATTTGGGCCCTCTTGTCAGGATCTTCCAGGTTATTAAAAGGAATCTCATACCGTTCAAAACAATACCGGTCTGCAAGCTTTCTATAGGCTTTGTCCACAGCGATTTCCGCAACCCCGACCCGGTCCTGTTCGCCGGTACCGATACCCACGGTACAATTGTCTTTCACATAAATCACCGAGTTGGAGGTAATGCCTGATTCTACCAACCATCCAAAAAGCATATCCTGGTATTCCTGGTCCGTGGGTTCACGGTCTATGGTATAGGTTTTTCCTTTATACTCTGTCTTGGCAATCATAAGGTCTTCTTTTTTAAGACTTTGGGGAACAAATGACCACTGGGCCACCATACCACCATCCATAAGGCCCTTGAATTCCACCACGCGATCACCGATGAAGTTCTGCAGGCGGTCAATATTATTAATACGTATGACCCTCAAATTTTTCCGCTGTCCCAGAATATCAATGACCCCGTCTTCAAATTCCGGCGCCACAACGACTTCTGCATACTGGTTGGCAATGGCTTCGGCCGTGGCTCTATCAACTGCTTTATTCAAAGCGATACATCCGCCGAAAGCGGCTACTCTGTCTGCCATGTAAGCCTTGCTATATGCTTCTTCCAGGCTGTCCGCCCTTGCTGCGCCGCAAGGATTATTATGTTTTACAATGACTGCACAGGGCGTATCTGTAAAATATCTTAAAATGTTCAGGGAATTATCCGCATCGGTGAGATTTGTTTTGCCTGGATGCTTGCCGGATTGCAATAGCTCAATATCAGATACCAGGTGTTTGCCGGGCGCAATAGTGGTTGCCTCACCCAGGGTCAGGTTTCCGTTAACCAGCCGGTAAAGGGCGGCCTCCTGTC
Organism: Desulfobacteraceae bacterium; assembly: GCA_024225895.1. GTDB lineage: Bacteria > Desulfobacterota > Desulfobacteria > Desulfobacterales > Desulfobacteraceae > JAAEMC01. The sequence continues at coordinate 8,525 of JAAEMC010000118.1, forward strand.
CAGGGTTCTCTCCATAGCGAAGGCCTTTTTCAACACCTTCAATAACCCATGAGACCTTTTCATAAAAAAGAGTCTGCCGGTTGTCACCATCCACAAAAGAAATTTCCATCTGCGGGGTAAATTTATCATCCATAATGGTTTTATACATTTTTTTTAAGTCTTCAGACATGGCTCATTCTCCTAATTGGTAGCATGATTTAACACTGTCATTGGATTGTTTAAAAAGATAGTCGGCAATGGTTCTGTCATAGACTGCGGTATGCTCAAAAGCCTTTTGCGCCAAATCATAACGGTCAGCCAGAGACAATGCACCATTATTATTTTTCATTTTGTCAAGAATGGATGGATAGGTGGAAGGATCAACAACAGATGCCACCCGGATAAAGTTCTTGGCAGCGGCGCGGATCATGGTGGGGCCGCCGATATCAATATTACCCCTTGCATCTTCACAGGTCACATCAGGTTTTGCAATTGTTTCGCTGAATGGATATAAATTCACTACCACCATGTCGATGGCAAGGGCTGATGTTCTTTTCAAATCATCTTGATGGGCGGTGTTATAGGTCTCGGTTAAGAGACCAAGATATATTTTAAAATCAAGGGTTTTCACAAGCCCTCCCTGGGTTTCAGGCTGGCCGGTATAATCGGACACCTGTTTCAGACACTGGTCTGCTTTAGCACCCAATATTTCTTTAATTCTGCCATGGGTACCGCCAGTGGATAAAATTAAAATATCCGGGTTGATTTCAACAATTTGCGGGATAAACGTTTCAAGACCTGACTTATCTGACACACTCACCAGAATGGTCTTCACCTCGACCTGATCATCAATTTTTTCCACAACATTTTTGCCCATGATTGATCCTTTATTTCCTTTAAAATTATAGTGTTTTTAATGCTAATTTATTGACCAAACTAATAGTATATTTGCGCTTTTAAAGTCAAGCATCTTGGCAGAGTTTGGAAAGCTGCTCAACAAGCTTGCCCACCATTGTCCGGTGATCGGGCGGGATCATTAAAGCGATGATCTTTTTATTGGTCAAGAATGGGGCTGTGCTGTCTTGTTTTTTAAAATCCATTGAGCAGCCATCCACGGGATAATCCAGTTTGTCCGCGGATAGAAGACAGGTAAGAACATCGGATAAATTCCCGAAAATTCCAGTATGATCAAGATGTTCTATATATTGTAAAAAAAGATTATTAATGGTCAGCATCAATGGTGGAATCTGTGCATAACCGGTTTCCCTGCAATCTACCTGGGAAACAAGATTTCTACATCCAAAAGGGCGCCCCTTGTACACCGGGCAAAGATCCTTTTCAAGCAAAGGACACTTTCCCCAATCCGGATCATTTTCCTCTTCAGGAGCATCCATATTCTGCATTAAGATATCAACAAATCCATTGGTTGTATATTTAGGCATGAATCTTTTTTCCGGAAAATTATTTTTCAGTGCCCCCACCAACTCTTGGGTTTGATCCATAGTCAAACTATCGCACAAAAATGCCGCCTCAATACTTGTCAGGGTAACATTGCAGGTACAGCATGCGGCACATCGTTCCTTGCAAACCGTTTGAGCACCTTTTAATGCATCATCGTATAAGGCGTAAATTTCTTTTAAACGCTTTTTTTTCTCTTTGAGATCCATAGTGTTCATCATACCTGATAGATCTATATTAAATTAGGAAAACCGTCAAATCCGGCAACACCATACCCTGAGGTATGTTTTCCTTAAAGAACTTACCGAATTTTATTCGGTAGAAATAATAGTGCTTCAACAAATTAGTCTTATTCTTGCTTGACTTTACAAAAAAATTCGATATAATTTAAAAATAGTCGAATCAAATTCAATCAATATCAACTGGCAACGAAATTCATCTTGGAGAACCCATGGACAAAATAGACAGGCATATTCTTAAAGCACTGCAAAGAGATGGCAGAAAAAAAAATTCCAAGCTTGCAAAAGAGACTGGGCTCGCTCCTTCCACCATGCTGGACCGGGTCAAAAAACTCGAGGACAAGGGCATACTAAAAGGATATCGGGGTGTGGTGGATCCTGAAAAGATTAACCTTAAAGCCCAGGGATTTGCCTGTATTTCCCTTGACCGCCATAGGGTCAAGGATATCCAGGTCCTGGAAAATGAAATAAAAAAGATATCAAATGTCAGGGCCTGCTACCATATTGCAGGACGCTTTGACTACCTGCTGCATGTGGTTGCACCAGACCTTAGCGACCTTGGTGACCTGATCAAGGGAAAACTTGCCACCATTCCGGGCATGGGAAAAATTGAAACATTTTTGGTTTATGCAGAAGTCAAACCGGATATGGGGTGGCCCATTGATGTCACAGATGATTAATAAAATGCTTCATACCACTGC
>JAAEMC010000119.1 GCA_024225895.1 Desulfobacteraceae bacterium
AATTTAAATCATTTGAAAGCATGGATGGAATCGAACATGGTATTTTTAGCCGATTTGGGGGAATCAGTGAAGGACCATTTGACTCTTTGAATATAGGATTGAATTCAGGTGATGAAGTCTCCTCAATCCAGATGAATAGAAAGCTGATTATTGAGAAAATGGGGATTAATCCATTGATCTTTTTGGATCAAAAACATGGAACAACTATAAAAATTCTCAAAAATGAGGACAATGATTTATCTGAAATATTTGAACCGGGCAAAGAGATCTACACCGCTGACGGCATCATAACGGACATCACCGGGATTTCTATAGTAATCCAGGTCGCAGATTGTCAATCTGTAATGATGTACGACCCGGAAAATAAGATAATCGCAAATATCCATTCAGGCTGGCGGGGCAGCATTGCCAATATCATCGGGAAATGCGTGGATGAAATGATTTCTGAATTTAACTGTGACCCCAGGAATATATATGTTGGGATCAGCCCTTCATTAGGACCTTGTTGTGCTGAATTTATTAAATACAAGGATGAAATACCAGAAGAGTTCTGGAAGTTTAAAAGCAATGATTCCAATAACTTTGATTTCTGGGCAATAAGTGTTGATCAGTTAATTCAAAAAGGAATTAAAAAAGAACATATCGAAAATATGAACAAGTGCACTAAGTGTAATTCTGATATCTTTTTTTCATTTAGAAAAGAAAAAACAACTGGTAGATTTGCCTGTGTGATATCAATGATATAAGTGGGCATGGGCTTATTTAAACAATTAGATAAATTGAATTGATTCAATATTATAAAATATGGATGATCGCTTTTTTTTAACTCAAAAAGTCAAGGCTTCCGGGTGAGCTGCCAAAATTGATCCAGGGACACTGGATCGAATTCTATCCGGGCTTGATATCAAATCGCACCCAAGCCTGATGATTGGGCTTGATACACCTGATGATGCCGGTGTTTATAAGATTAATTCTGAAACAGCCTTGATTCAGACTCTTGATTTTTTAACTCCTGTAACAAATTCACCATATGAATTTGGACAAATTGCTGCGGCTAATTCCTTGAGTGATGTTTATGCAATGGGAGGAAAGCCTATAACGGTAATGAATATTGTCTGTTTTCCCAGTTGTGACATGGATGAAGAGGTTCTTTCTTTAACCCTAAAAGGAGCCCTGGACAAAATTGATGAATCCGGCGCAACACTTGTGGGAGGCCATTCTGTAGAGGATGATGAATTTAAGTTCGGGCTCTCTGTAACAGGGCTGGTTCATCCAAAAAAAGTATTGACCAATACAGGCGCTTTAAACGGTGATATTATAATTTTGACCAAACCCGTGGGAACAGGTGTTACTGCTACAGCCATAAAGGCAAAAATAGCAGATAAAAAAACTGTTAAAGCGGCAGTGAACTGCATGGCCACCCTGAATATGATTGCAGCCAAGATCATGTCTGAATTTAGAGTAAATGCTTGTACAGATGTGACAGGGTTTGGTCTGGCCGGACATTTATTGGAAATGGCCAAAGGGTCTAAAAAAAGTATCATCCTCCGATCCGAACAGGTGCCGATCTTGAAAAACGCCCGGAGTTTTGCTCAAATGGGAATGGTGCCGGCAGGTGCTTATAAAAATCGAAAATTTTTTGAAAAAAACAGTGAGATTTCTCAAGGATTGGATAGATCAGATGTGGATTTGATGTTTGACCCTCAAACCTCGGGAGGGTTGCTTATCAGTATAGATAAAAAGGATGCGTATAGATGTACGGCAAAGCTTGTAGAACAAGGCGTACAAGCCAGTATTGTTGGCGAGATCTCCGGGGAAAATCCATTGGGTTCTTTACATATAATTTAATCGTTTTTCACATTGACTTAGATGGGATCATATGTTATTTGCTCTTGAGATAATTTGGTCTTTGAAGGTCGAAACCGTTTAAATAAGGCATGGAATGAAGAAAGAAACAGGCAAAACCTTTCGAGAACTTGGCTATTTCGCAAGTCTTGGCATGTCAGTGGCTTTTGCTATTTTTATCGGTCTTGGAATCGGAATGTGGCTGGATAAGAAATTTGGAACAGAACCTATTCTGTTGCTTGTTGGACTGGCATTTGGTATTGCAGCCGGATTCAGCAATATTATCAGAGCAGGCAAAAAGGCAAAAAGGTTTTAATGCAGGATATTCAAAAAGTCGTTATATTTGTTACAAAAGCAAACTGGTTGATTCTATTGTTTGGTGGAATGATCGGTTTGATGATCACACCCACGAAATTTGCATTAGGTGTCATTTTGGGCGGTTTGATTGTAGCAACTAATTTTCATCTTTTGAAAAATACCCTGGAAACCATGATTCAATCGGAAGTTGTATTAGAACGGGGACGTTCTGTTGTAAGCAATATTCTGGTTAAGTATTATATTCGATTTGCCATAAGCGGGGTGTCAATTTTCCTGCTGATATCGAATCATATTGTTCATCCGGTAGGTCTTCTGTTAGGTCTATCGGTGGTTGTGGCAAGCATATTTGTGGCTACGGCGCTGGAGT
>JAAEMC010000120.1 GCA_024225895.1 Desulfobacteraceae bacterium
AACCGTCATTATATTGCCGGATATGTATGGCATTTAACCCATCGATGCCACAAAAGAGAATTTCTGCTCAAATTTGCCAGGGATCGTCATCGACGGATGCAATGGCTGTACAAAGCTAAGAAGAAGCATGGCCTTATAATATTGAATTATATGGTTACGTCAAATCATGTACATTTATTGATATATGATCATTCAGGTGATGTTGTTCCCGAATCGATTCAATTACCAGTCGGAAAAACCGGACAGGAGTATAATCACAGAAAAAAGAGAGTAGGAGCATTCCGGCAGGATCGTTATCATGCGACAGCCGCGGAGACTGGTGAGCATCTGCAAAAATGTATCGTTTATATTGATTTGAATATGGTACGAACCGGAACTGTAAATCATCCGTCTCAGTGGTTATGGTGCGGATATAACGAAATTCAAAAGCCAAGGCGAAAAAACATATTGATTGATTACGAAAAATTAATGGAACTGGCAGGTTTTGATTCTTTTGATATTTTTAAAGCTGCACACAGAAAGTGGGTCGATTATTCATTGGCAAATTGTGAATGCAGGCGTGAAAGTCAGTGGACAGAGAGTATCGCAACAGGGAGCAATACATTCGTAAAGAAAATGATGTCTCAACTGGGCGCACAGGCAAGAGGACGCAAAATTATTGAAGCAGAAGAATCTTTTCAAATTTGT
>JAAEMC010000121.1 GCA_024225895.1 Desulfobacteraceae bacterium
AAAAGTTACATGCGATTGCCTGGGTCTGTAGATATCTTGTACGACACTGATTTAGAGGTAAAGAAATGAAAAAGAAAGATGTTGTTTTAGGTTTTTTGTCATTAATTACCCTATGATCGGGTATTGGATGAAGTGGGTTGTTCTTAAAAAATGAGCATACCCGTTTCCCATGGAAATATGTATTTGAATTATGGATTTTCAAATAATATCCCTCAGTATTTCAAATCGAGGGAGTGCAAAAGTTTGTAATTCTATTTGAGAAAGGATGATATAAGACAAAAGAATGGATACTTCTAACCTGCAAAAAGTTGTCCTGGTGATTCCCAATACCAACTGGTATAACCGGCGCCCCTGGATGATTTCCAATAATTGTGCATTCGTTCTCACCGCACTTTTAAAAGATGACTATGATTTCAGTATTCTGGATGCCAATGGCTCGGATATGTCAAAAGCAGAGGTGAAAAGACAGCTTTTGGACCTTAAACCGGATGCAGTGCTGGTATCCGGTGTTTCAATAGAATACCGGAAACAATACCATGCTGTTTTTTCCATTGCCAGGCAGGCTGATCCGGATGTGATCACCATTCTTGGCGGGTCCTATTGCACTTTGCTGCCGGAAGATGCCATTAAGGACGATCCCAACCTGTCGTATGTTTTCATCGGACATGCTGAAGAAAGGCTCGGGGCGTTTATGGAAAAGATATTTGCCAAAGACCCGGAAGTAAAAAATATCGAAGGGGTGGCATTCAGGGATGAAAACGGAAGGATACGGATTAACCCTCTTTCAAAAAAGGTTGTTCAGCTAAAAGAACTGAGGGACCTGGATTACTCTTATATGGATTTGAGCCCTTATCTTGACCAGGAGCACATGGATTTCATGGCCAACGGGCCGGGAAAAACATTTATGCTCATGTCATCCAGGGGGTGTCCGCACAATTGCGTTTTCTGTGCAAACAAGAACCTGCAAGGGAGGGGGCTGGTTTTTTATTCTGCCGAAAAGGTGTTGTCCGACATGGAGTACCTGATTGCCACATACGATGTGAATCATTTCATCTTTATTGACGACCTTTTTTTGTATGACCGGGACCGGGTGGATGAAATCATCCGTGGGATATCGGCACTGAGGAAGAAATATCCCGGGCTGACATGGCATCACGCCAATGTCTCTGCCTGGCATCTGGACCCGGAATTGCTATCTGCCATGAAAGAAAGCGGTTGCGACAAAATCATCATTTCCATTGAATCAGGCTCCAAGCGGGTTTTAAGCAAAATCATCCGGAAACCCCTGAAACTGGATATCATTCCGGGTGTGGTGAAAATGTGTAGGGAAGCCGGCATGGATATCGGCGCTAATTTTGTCATCGGGCTGCCAGGCGAAACCTGGGAAGAAATACGGCAGACCTTCGCCTTTGCAGATGAACTTAATCTTGATCTTGCCCATTTTCATATTGCCACCCCTCAACCGGGTACGGACCTGTATAAGATGTCCGTGGACGGGGGATATCTTCCGCCGGACTTTTCATTTCTGGATGAGCGGTTCTTTGGATATTGCGAAGGGTTTATCGAAACCGACGAATTCACCCCCCAGGAATTGAAAGTTCTCCGGGCGTATGAATGGGACCGGATTAATTTTTCAACACCGCAAAAGATCAAGAAGGCTGCCCAGATGTATATGACCTTAGTGGATAAACTCAATGAGCACCGCAGACAGACCCGCAGAAAGCTGGGTGTGCATGTGAATAAGGATGAAAGGGGAATAAACCGGTTGTAATTAATAACATGAAAGCCTCTGATATAAAAGAATGTCCGCTTTGCCTGTCAAAAGACCGGCAAGTATATGAAGTTGACTATCCGTTCCTGGGATACCAGGATTTCACCGTCATTAAGCCCGGTGGACGGATTGGGGAATGCCTTTCCTGCGGCCTGCTGTTCAACATGGATAGTTTTGAAGATCCGGCATTTGTTGAATCCCTTTACACGGATAAAGCATACCTTGAAAAAAAGGAAACCAACCACTATGTCTGTAGCTCTGAATACAAACAACCTGTCACCCAGTATTTCCTGCAGGCAAGGCTGTTGGAAAAGTACCTGCCTGAAAATCCAAGTATCCTTGATATCGGATGCTTTGACGGCAAGCTGCTGAGGGAGTTCCGGGAGCTGAACCCCGTCAGCCGGCTTCACGGCTTTGACATTGACTGCCAGCGCCGGCCCCTGCTGCCTGAGGATGTTGTTTTCTGGGACAAGGATTTAAATAAGATTGACGGCACTTTTGATCTCATCTGTATTTCCCACACCATACAGTATATAGAGGATATTCGGATGTTGTTCATCCATTTGAAAAGAGTATTAAAAAAAGATGGGATTGTATTTATCCAGGTTCCCAACCTGATAAAAAATCCCTATGCCGCTCTTTACGGGGATGTGCATTATTATTACACCCCTCAGATTCTTGAATCGATCCTGTCGTTTTTCGGATTCAGCCTTTTAAATATTGATGAAAAAAATTTGTTTGAAAGGGATATCGTCTGTGCAGCCTCTTATGTAGGGGGAAATAATCCGGTAAAGGTGTTGCCTGATCCGATTATTCCCGGCTGTATTGAATATTTTAAAGATGTGGAACAAAGATTGCTCAAGTTTAAACATAACAGTCTGGGAATTTTCGGCACAACTATTAACGCAGGCTTTACCAGCGCAGTCCTGGGATCGAGGGTAGGCTATTTTGTGGATGAGAATCCTTCTAAACAGGGAAATTATTTCCAGGGAAAACAGGTTTTGCACCCGGATAAATTGACCCGGGATAATGTCATCATCCTGCCGTATGGCAGATTCGGATCAGGGATGTATAAAAAATTGTCAACCATGTACAAAGGAAATTTTATTTTAATCTGAATTTTATGGATGAAAAACTAAACATAACCAATGATTCCGGTGCCGGACGTTTTTACTTGCTGTTCATTATGCATAGGAAACAGGTCTAAAGTCGGGGAAGAGTTTTTTAGCCGGCCGGTGGTTCATTCTAGTGAGTTAAAACAAACGGATCTGATTATTCTGCCATATAAAGAGACCGCTGGCATCATGCAAAATAAGCGAATAACTCTGTATAAAGCAAAGTTCATGAGCGTATGATAAAAACATACCGGAAAAATTATTTCACAACAGTGCGATTTGGAGCCGGTTTTTATTCAGAAAAAGAGGGGGACGTATGGATTGCAAGGTTAGAGTTCATGTGATTGATGGCAGCACCATCTGCCTGAAACGTATCCTTGGTGATAATATCACCTGGCTCGACTTTGACATCGTATCGGAAGAGTCGAACCGTGCTGTTCAAGACTATATATATGCCCAGATTATCTGTTTCTTGAAGCCGATTTTTTTCCAGATGCCGGTTGATACCGTTCAAATGGAAATCACCCCTGAAGCGGCTGACAAATTAGGGGATTTGTCTAATAAGTTTAATCAGTCTTTACAGATCAATAATCAGTTGCTGGCACAAATAAAATCCCGGCAGATAGATACATCAAAATTTGAGAATCTGCTGTTTCTGGCTCCCGACGGTATTCCTCTGTACGTTGAGTTCTTTAAACAGATATCCCGCAGAACGGATAAAAAGGTTTTTATAGAGAATTTCAGTACAGGGCATAATGTAGCACAAAGAAGATGGGAACAGCCCCCGTTGCCGTTTTCAGTATCCGGGTTTATTGATTATCTGGTGGAAAATGAGATTAAAACCGTTTACTCGGTGAACCAATATCTGCTTGAATTTTACTTTCAGCAGACCGGTGTCTATATTCTCAGTTGCCTGGACATGATCGGGGTTGAATATATCTGCATTGATCATGATGCCAGAGATGCGGATCTCAAGAAAAAAGCGTTCAATCATAATGCCTTCAAAAGATATTCTCTGGCATTTATCGAATCACAGTTTTGGGATGACTATTATGGTGCTACAAACATTTCCTACCCAACAATTCCGCATTTGACTGTAAACAAACAGGCGGAATTCATTGATTTGAAAGAAGATTATAAAATAGTTGTGCTCAGTTTTTCCAGACTGAATCAGGTGTCGCGGCAATTGGGACAGATTCTCTATGTATTGGAACAGTTTGATGAAAATCACCTGTTTTCCCAATTCCAGACCTGGCACTATGCAATGATCCATTTTATCAGGGAAGTTTTGGACTGTTCTGAATTTGAACGCCTTTCTAATTACCGTACAATGAATATATTTGGGCATAGCATTTCACAGTTCTTGAAATTTGAAATCATCGAGGGATTAGATACAGACCGGCGAATTGAGATATACGGTGATGAGTATTGGCGTTCTCTTTTTCCGGATTATTACAAACGGTATCTGGATGGAAAAGGAGAAATTGATGCCTTGTTTGAGGGGCAAGACTGCCTTTATCTTCTCATGAACTGGGCGCCGTCCATGTTTACAAGCAACCCGCACCTGTACGATGCTATTAAAAGGAAAAACCCTTTTATTTGTTATGCCCCCCTCGTGAAAACAAGCGAGTTCGATGGATTCTCAAATATAGAATATAATAATGTGGCGGAATTGAATCAGCGGGTCAAGGATGTTCGCTCGCTTTTCAACAAACCGGAAGTGCTCGGAGCCATAGAAAAGCAACAGGAGGTTCTGGAAATAAGCGCTGAATTTTTCAAGGATGAAATTCTTGAAAATTATGGGAACACTACAAAGAAAAGTTTTGAGAGCCTGTGCAGGACAACATCAAGAGAAATTTATAAAAAAACGA
>JAAEMC010000122.1 GCA_024225895.1 Desulfobacteraceae bacterium
CAGCAACGACTTTTTTTGATGCAATTATGCAAACTGCTCTTCAATGTGTCGGTTTGTTAGAAAAAAGAAAGTTTGCGAGTAATTTTTAAACCCGAAAGTTGAGTTAGTTAAATTTATTGTTCTAGCCAATCCTCAAATTTGACCCAGAGAACAGCCCCGATTTCAACATCTTTATCTTGTCCATCTTGTTTCAGTTTGAAATCGGCTGTGTTCAACGCGGCAAACCCCCACCAGCCGCTTTTTGGTGCACAATAAGAAAAGACACCATTGCCGTCTGCTTTGATGGTCTGGGTTACCATGTAATCTGTGGGCGCTTTGGCTACTCTTTTTTTATTGTAAAATTCCACTTCCACCTCGGCATGGGGAACCGGTTTGCCGTCAAGTTTTACAATTCCCTGGAAAAGATTGCCGGCGTAAAGCCCATACGGTTTTGAAAGGGGAACGATTTCCGTTTTCAGGCCGAGTTTGGTATCCCATTCGTCATCAACACCAAAGGCGGTGACTATGGTTTTAGTATAATGTATGATAAAGCAGTCTTCGGCAGGCTCCCAATAAGGTTCGGGTTCCATATGAAAAACATAGACGCCGGGGCGCTTTATTTTATAATCTGTCTGCCAGGCCGGATTCTCCATTACCTTGGTTTTTTTTAAGTCATTCAGCAGGTCCTGATTTTTTCCGTTTGCCAAAACCTTAAATACCCTGGGCTTTACCAGTTCCATGCCAATCATTTCCATTGGGTGAGAGAAAGACAGCTTCAGATTGATGGTCCTGTTATCATCCTGCATCACCATGTTGTCCGACGGAATCACCATGCCGAAATGGGCAAGAGCGGGTGAACAAAAAATAAGGATAGCTGCCGGAATTAGAAGTGCTGTTTTCATTAGACTATGTGCAAGTTCCATTTTTATCTCCTAAAAAAGAAAAAACCGCGAAATCCCTTTGGTATTTTCATAACACCTGATTGTATTTGCGGTTTTGGTTTTTTAATAATTCTTTTTATCAGAGCTTCGATGCCCTTGTTGTGACAAAGGTATTACTACAGCATAACGGATTTTTCAAGGGGGTATGGGAAAATTCTGATCCACCATCAAGGCGCCACTTCCCGGGGCCTTTCATCTGACACCTTGATGGTGACCAGGGATGTGCCTTTTCCCTGTTATTGTGGCATGTTATGGGATTTGATGGTGGATTTGGGAAAATACAGGGGAGCAGTGCTGGTTTACAATGAATGGAGAAAAAATACCGTAATATTCTGGCCAAAGTCAGGTTTTGACCGGAAAAAAAGTGTTTACCCGATGACCGGGTTGATGCCGCGGTGGATGGTGTCCAGGGCGGTTTTTATGGTTGTTTTTACAAAATCGTTCCGGTTGTTGAGCATGCGTTTGCTTTCTGCTAAAAGGATCAGGCCGGAAAAGGTTCCCCAGATGATATCTGCCAGGACCACGGGATTTTCTTTTCTGAATACCTGTTGGTCCATGCCTTCTTCGATGGTTTCAACAAGGACTTTCAGGCAGTCGCCGGAAAGTGATTTAATCTGTTCGGCGATATCGGAGGGGACCCCTTCCAATGCATCGGAAGACCGGGTGTTGATAAGGTTGATCAATATCCGTTTGTCTGAATCATATATTTTGAAAAACAGCTTCCTTATATTGAGCAGTTTTTCCTCAGGTTCTCCCAGTGCTGCAACTTTTACGATTTCATTCTTCAGGTATTCCAAAAATTCTATGGCCAAAAGGGCATAAACCTCGCCTTTGCTCTCAAA
>JAAEMC010000123.1 GCA_024225895.1 Desulfobacteraceae bacterium
AAGATCATTTAAATCCTCGGAATCCTGGTTCAGACAGTGGCCCAAACGAAGCTCAACGCCCAATTACAATCAAAAATCTACAATCAAAAATCGAAAATCTAAAATCTAAAATATGTATGAATGACAAATATTTTATGAAAATGGCGCTTGGCCTTGCAGTAAAAGGCCAGGGTTTTACATCTCCCAACCCGATGGTCGGTGCTGTGGTTGTGCGGGATGGCAAGGTTGTCGGCAAAGGATACCATGAAGTTGTGGGTGGAGCACATGCCGAAGTCAATGCTATTGACGATGCTGGTGTTTCTGCAAAAGGGGCAACTATTTTTGTTACTCTTGAACCCTGCAACCATACAGGACGGACCCCGCCATGCACTGAGAAAATTCTTGGCGCAGGCATAAAACGGGTTGTTGTTGCCATGAATGACCCGAATCCTGATGTCCAGGGAGGCGGAAATTATTATTTAAGGCAAAAAGGGATAGATGTTACAGAAGGAGTCTGTGAAGAAGATGCAAAAAAACTGAATGAAGCCTTTATTAAATATGTAACAGCAAAACGGCCCTTTGTAACTGTTAAATGCGCTGCAACACTGGATGGCCGCATTGCAACAAGAATAGGGGATTCAAGATGGGTTTCAGGTGAAGAATCAAGAATATTTGTTCACAGGCTCCGGCATGCTTCAGATGCAATCATGGTTGGCATTGATACTGTCAAAAAAGATGATCCCAGTCTGACAACCCGACTGGATGGCATAAAAGGTTCTGACCCTGTTAGGATTATTCTTGACACTCATCTCTCAATTTCCAGAGATGCCAAAATGTTCAAACTTGATTCAGATTCCGGCACAATTATTATTGCCGGTGATTCTGTTTCAGAGAATAAAAAAGCTGAAATTGAAAATATGGGAGCAAAGGTTATTGAGTCACCAGTTAAAAACGGCCTTATTGATCTTGATTTTTTGATGGA
>JAAEMC010000124.1 GCA_024225895.1 Desulfobacteraceae bacterium
AACTTTTAGCAGGTCTTTTTTAGATGTACCGGTTACACTGGAAACAGTAGCCAGGTCATACCTGCTGTAGTGGGCTTTGAGCAACTGGAATACAGAGCGTTTATGGGCAAGGGTCCTGTCCATTTTAGGAACACCCTTGCCGTCCATTTCAAATGCCCATTTGGATTTATCGTATTTTCCCTTGGCAGGCCCCTTCTCATTCTTTTTGTATCCGGAAAAAAGTCCGTCTTTAAATCCAAAACCTTTACCAACGATAAAGGAGGCATTGGTATAGGCTGCCGTATATTCCATATTATAAAGATTGTTGTCTAAAAGGTATTTGATCATGCCCCCTAAAAAGGCAATGTCGGTACCGGACCTCAACGGCGCATAAATATCCGCCTTTGAAGAAGTCCTGGTGAACCTTGGATCCACATTTATCAGCTTGGCCCCTTTTTCCATGGCCTGGTTCACATATTTAAAAGAAATGGGATGATTTTCAGCAGCATTGCTGCCCATGATCAGAATACAGTCACTGTTCTTAATGTCAATCCAGTGATTTGTCATAGCACCGCGTCCAAACGACTCTGCCAGAGCCGCTACAGTTGCGCTATGTCAGATCCTGGCCTGGTGTTCAATATAAACCAGCCCCAGTGACCGCATTAATGCCTGGTAAATCCAGCATTCCTCGTTATCCAAGGCCGCC
>JAAEMC010000125.1 GCA_024225895.1 Desulfobacteraceae bacterium
TCTTCAACCGTTCCCATTACGTCTTCGATTGTATCCCAGTCAAACCCGGCCTTTACAGCGGATTTGGATACTTTATAGGCCCGGATCAAAGAAGGCATTCCTTTGGGAACGGAATCCAGTGCTGAGTCTATTTTTTTACCATTTGCTTTATTTTCCCTGGATTTAATATCTTCCCACTGATCATATAACTCTTTTTCAGAAGCAATTGAGGCATTTTCATAGACATGGGGATGCCGCCGGATCATTTTTGTACAAACATTTTGGGTCACATCATCAAAAGAAAAGCGGCCCTGTTCCCGGTATATTTCCAGAATAAATGCCAACTGGAATAAGACATCACCTAATTCTTCACAGATATTAGAGGTATCATCCTTGGCAATGGCTTCTTCAAGCTCATATAATTCTTCGGCAAGGCATTTGAACATGGTAACACCCGTTTGTTTTTGGTCCCATGGACAACCGTTTTTACCCCGCAGTTTTTTAATGATATCAAAGAGTGACGCTATTGTTTCCAAATCTTTTTAACCCCTTCCAGTTCTTTTAAAAAATCATGGCGTAAATTCTTGGAAACAAAGACCGTCAAAATCCGGGAAACTTGTGCCACCTGGGGGGCGAATACAGATTTTTCCAAGAACGTTGATCCTTTGGGGATCAGCGTGGTTAGGATAATAAAAATAACTGAAACGAGCAAAACACCTTTGGCTGCACCGAATATAAGGCCGCAGGTCCTATCGACCCATCCTAAAAAAACCAGTTTTAAAAATTTACGTAATAAAATGGAAATCAGGGCAATCATGATTAAAATCACACAGAAAAGAACAGAGAAACAAAGCAGGTCCCTGTAAACTGGATTTTCGATCCA
>JAAEMC010000126.1 GCA_024225895.1 Desulfobacteraceae bacterium
TTATGGCCAAAAAAAAAGCCCATGACATTCATCTTTTTTTCCTTTAAGGCCTTAATTGGGTAAATGGTGCAGGGACCGCAGCAGGTATGAAGTAACAGCTTCACTATCTTCTCCCGAAAATGGACGTCCCGACACGGATCATGGTGGAGCCTTCTTCAATAGCCACTTTAAAATCATTGCTCATTCCCATGGAAAGGTGCTCCATGGATATGTTCGGGATATGGGTTTCTAAAATCTGATTTTTGATAGTGACCAATTTTTTAAAGTAAGGTCGTGAGTGCTCAGGTTCTGTAAAATAGGGTGGCATACACATCAATCCTTTAACAGATATATGTTCAAAATCAGCAATGCTGTGAGCAAGATCAAGGATTGTATCTATGCTGGAACCCGATTTTGAATCTTCATCTCCAATATTGACCTGGAGCAGGATTTTTTGTGTTTTATTGATTTTTTTGGCCTGTTTATTAATTTCTTTGGCGAGTTTCACCGTATCTACTGTGTGAATATAATCAAAATACCGGACCGCAAATTTGGACTTATTGGATTGAAGATGTCCAATAAAATGCCAGGTTGCTTTATCCCGGCCAATAATATCGATTTTCTCCATTGACTCTTGAATATAATTTTCACCTAAATTTTCAATGCCCGCGTCAATACCTTGGGTCATTATTTGGGCGGATTTCCTCTTGCTGACCCCGATAAGCATGATAGTCTTATGGTCCCGGTCGCAGCCTGTGGCCGAATTGATTATTTGTTCTTTGATATAGGTTAAATTAGTTTTGATATCTGTCATTTTTATAGTCCTTAAGATTAATGACACCCTGTCTGGTCAATGTTTCAAGCACTTCACAAACCGGGATGCCCACCACATTTGTGTACGAGCCGTTTATGCGTTTCACAAGAAATGCGCCAATACCCTGGATGGCGTAGGCACCAGCCTTATCATACGGCTCATCCGTGTCAATGTACCATTCGATTTCACCAGTGGTCAAATCTTTAAAAATAACACTAGTTTCAACCCATTGAGTGAAGCATTTATTTTTTGCTTTACAGCAGAGGGTGAATGCTGTGATCACTTTGTGTTCCCGGTTGCTTAAACGGTGCAGCATGTCCCGGGCCTGATCTTTAGATGCCGGTTTGCCCAAAATAAGCTCATCCACAACCACTATTGTATCCGCACCTATGATCCAGTTGTCAGGATGTTTGGATTGGACATATTCCGCCTTTAAGCAGGACAAGTCTTTTGCATATGTAGCAGGATCATACGCCGGTATGGATTGTTCATCCACATCAGCGGGGTCTACTACGATGTTCAGGCCTGATTTTTCAAGCAGTGCTTTTCGCCGGGGAGACTGAGACGCCAGTATGATTATTTTTGTGTTAATTGGTTTCATGGCCTTTTATTATCAGATATTCCAGCCGGTGACAATGATGGTTCGCCCACAGACAGGGTTACGCGCGTTTACCGTGGATTCATCCCCAGGGCAATCGCATGTAACTTTTCTACATTAATGATTTCAAGCAGTTACGATTTAAAGGTAAA
>JAAEMC010000127.1 GCA_024225895.1 Desulfobacteraceae bacterium
ATTCAATCTGAGTCTGGAAAAGGAACAACCTTTATTATCCGGTTGCCATTTTAAAATGCTGGAAATGGATCTGAGGTGAATACCGATGCCTGGCTCCAACTCCTTTTAAAAACAATATAATTATCGGATCAGATATGACAGATGAAATTGAACAATTAAAAAAACAGATGGCGCACCTGGCCCGCCTAATTGAAGAAACAAAGAAACGACTGCCGGCCCATTCCGTCAAACCGCCGGTCATGGCAGATCTTCTGAAGTATGAAGATGAATATGATACCCTTGCTAAAAAACTGGCTGATTTAAAATCCCGATAGTGATCCCCGATTCCTTTCTTGACACATGGGCAATTCAACAATGAATTTTGATCCATTTCCAGGAGAAGATTCAACAAAAATCCGTCCATTATGGATCTCGGTAATAATGAAATAGGAGACAGATAGTCCCAGTCCCGTACCTACACCGACCGGCTTGGTGGTGAAAAATGGATCAAAGACATATTTTTGTATTTTTTCATCCATACCTGGTCCGTTGTCTATAATTTCAATGCGGACATGGCCCTTAGGGGCAGCCATTCGGATGAGTATCTCGGGTTCTTTGTTCTCTTTTTCTTCAAACAATGCCTCTGCCGCATTCCTTAAAATATTGAGAATCACCTGTTGAATGTTGCTGCCATTGCACTCTGCCTTAACATCTGTTTTTTCATACTCTCTGATGATATGAACCTTTCTAAAATCGTATTTCTTTTTCAAATCATAGTCATTTCTTGCAATTTCAATAGTCTTATTCAACAGCTCCTCTATATTGACTTCAGCAGAAAACACATCATCCTTCCGGCTAAAAGAAAGAATATCGGTTACAATGTCAGCCGCTCTTTTCCCGGCCGTTCTCAAGGACGAAAGCAATGGAAAAATTTCCCGTTCTACCATATATTGTTCAATGGTTTGCATTGAAATACCGAGTTTTCGGGCTATCTTCTGATTGGCCAACAAATCGGAAGACATTCGATTGGCAATTACCTGGGCATTTTGAATCATACCGGCCAAAGGGTTATTAATCTCATGGGCCATTCCAGCGGCCAGTCCCCCCATTGATAACATTTTTTCTGACTGTATCAGTACTTCCTGTGTCCGTTTCTGTTCCGTGACATCCCTGATAATGGTCAACACGACAGCTTCTTGGTCAATTTTTATCAAACTGGCTGAAATCAACCCATACCGTATGCTGCCATCCTTCCTTTTAAACCTTCCTTCCAAATTATTAATCGATCCATTTTTTTTTAACTCGGCAACAAAAGATGCCCGCTTTTTCTTATTTAACCAAATATCCATTTCCGTGGATGTTTTATTCAGTACCTCTTCCCTGGAATATCCTATGATCTGGAAATATCCGTTATTTACATCAATATATTTGCCATCTGAAAGCCGGTTGATACTGACCGAATCCGGACTGGTCATAAAGGCCAGGCGAAACTTTTCTTCACTTTCGCGAAGGGCTGTCTCAACTTGTTTTTGATTGGTAATATCTCTTGTAACACCTTCAACACCACTTGTTTTCCCATTTTCATCCGTATAGAAATGAGCATTGGTTGATGCCCACCAGATAGTGCCATCCTTGCGTTTTAACTGCGCTTCAAAATTTTGGACAACACCTGTTTCCATCAACTGCTTTAAAAAAACTTTTCTTTCTTCGGGCACCAAATAGATTTCCTGGGCCATATCCATCCCAATAACTTCTTCAACAGAATACCCTGTAAGATTTCTAAGTGATGGAGAAATATAAATGATTACCCCATCCATATTGGTACGGTACAAAAGATCAGGCGTATTCTCCACCAGAGTCCTGTATTTTTTTTCACTCTCCAGCAAAGCAATTTCCGATGCTTTTATTTTGGTTATATCCCTGACAATACCCCGAAACCCTTTGGGAGAATTCCGGCTGTCCCGCATCAAAGAAATCGACCCCTCAATATATCTTTTCTCGCCGTCTTTTCTGACAACTGTCCAGTTAAAGGCTTTTGATGCTTTCCCCGTACTATAGACTTTATTAAAGGTTGCAAATATCTTTTTAGCAGTTTCTACTTCCATGAATTCCCGGTTATTCATTCCCATCAATTTTTCTTTTTTAAATCCCATGATTTGCTCCATGGCCCCATTAAAGAAGACAAAATTTCCTTGAAGATCCACCTCATAATAGCCTTCGAGAATATTATCGAGAATATTTTGATACTTTTCACGGCCCTCTTGAACTTCATCTTTTAAGTTTTTGCTGGCAAGGACCTCTTTTTCCAGCACCTTGATCCGGTTTTCCAATTCTTTATATGTGGGTTTTTCAGACATGACTAAATAACAATTTCATCCCTTTGCTATGAGATAAAACATAGAAAGCAGCATTTTATATGATTTAAATTTCAATTGGTGTAATCATATAATTCTTCGGCACAAAATGTCACCACAAATTTACTGTTTTCACGACATGGATTCAATTGTACCCCGCTTTTAAACAACATACAATCTTTTATGGTTATAAAACCAATACCATATATGATACCGCGACATATCGCAGCAGCTTACCAATAGTCACCAGGATCAAAAAGCCAAAAAAATTAACCCTGAGCAACCCGGCCATCACCGTCAAAGGGTCTCCGATTACTGGAAGCCATGAAAAAATAAGACACGGCATCCCATATTTTACAAACCGCCTTTGTGCTCCCGTTAGATCTTGTTGAGACACTCGAAATATTTTTTTTAATACTACCACTGCACCGGCTACACCTAAAACGTAATTGACAACGGCACCGGCAACATTACCTATAGTTGCAATGAAAACAAGGGAAACCGGGGAATAACCATTTAATAGCAGTGTGCCTAAAATTACTTCCGAACTGAATGGTAAAACAGTTGCTGCAAGGAAGGAAGCAGCCAGCAATCCCCAATAGCTGTATTCAAAAAAAAAGGCCATCAACGGCTACTTAAAAAGTTTATAAAGCGCTTGGGTGCCTTCATTCTCACACCCTTGATCAATGAGCTTTTGATAAAGGGAGCGGGCCAAATCAAGCCCAGGTGTTGCAAGCCCCAGGTCCTTTGATGAATTTGCGGCAATCTTCATATCCTTCATAAAATGCTTAATGAAAAAGCCGGGATCAAAGTCATCGGCAATCATCCTTGGTCCCAGATTATTCAAGGACCATGAACCGGCAGCTCCGGGACCAATGCTTTTGAGAACTGTTTTCTGGTCAAGCCCTGCCTTTTTGGCATAGGCAAGGGATTCACAGACGGCCACCATACTGGCGGCAATGGCAATCTGATTGGCGATTTTGGTGTGTTGTCCTGTCCCGGGCTCCCCTTGATAGACGATATTTTTCCCCATGATTTCAAAAAGGGGCAACAATTTGTCAAAGATTTTTTCATCTCCCCCGACCATGATGGACAATGTAGCGTTCCTGGCGCCAAGATCTCCGCCGGATACTGGGGCATCCAAGGATTCTATTGCACGCTCTTTTGCGCTTTGATAAATATTTTTTGCCAGTTCAGGGCTGGATGTGGTCATATCAATAACTATGGTACCCGGTCTGACATGATTTAAAATACCATCTTCGCTAAAATAGACCGCTTCCACATCCCCGGGCATACCAACGATGGTAATGATGACATCGCAATTGGCCGAAAGTCCTGCAATTGTATCTTCCCAGACAGCCCCTTTTGAAACAAGGTTATCGGCCCTGGATTTTGTTCGATTGTAAACATGAAGAGCAAAGCCTGCGTTCAAGATATGGCCGGCCATGCTGCTTCCCATAACCCCGGTACCGATAAAACCTATAACTGTTTTTTGAGGTGATAAACCCATATATATAATCTCCCAAACTTTTCTATTGTTTTTTGTTCCCATTAATGACAGTTTTTGACTGGATTATCAACTCCTCAAGTGAAAGGACAAAGAATGAAAATGAGTACAATAGACCTGAGAAGCGATACAGTTACCCTGCCGTCCAAACCCATGATGGATGCAATGATGACGGCCAATGTTGGAGATGATGTCTATGGTGAAGATCCGACTGTCAATCAATTGGAAGACATGGCCGCTAAAATCATGGGTAAAGAAGATGCCATTTTCTGCACTTCAGGCACACAAAGTAACCTGCTTGGCCTTTTAAGCCATTGCCAAAGAGGTGAAGAGTATATAGTGGGACAACTGGCCCACACATACAAATATGAAGCAGGCGGTGCTGCGGTATTGGGCAGTATTCAGCCTCAGCCCCTGGATTTTGAACCAGACGGCACCCTTGACCTTGAAAAGGTACTCGCCTTTATCAAACCAGATGACTATCATTTTGCCCGCACCAAACTATTATGTCTTGAAAATACGCAGGGAGGTAAGGTACTGCCGCTGGACTACCTTCAAAAAGCCAAATCACTTACAGATAAACATGGATTATTGCTTCATCTTGATGGTGCCAGAATTTTTAATGCCGCTGTTAAACTCTCCATTGATGTTAAAGAGATTACCCAATATTTTGATACCATTTCCTTTTGTTTGTCCAAGGGATTGGGCGCACCCATAGGATCTCTTTTGACAGGCAAAAAAGAAGTGATTAAACGTGCCCGGCGTTGGCGGAAAATGTTAGGCGGCGGCATGCGGCAGGCCGGTATTTTAGCAGCTGCGGGAATTTATGCATTAGAAAACAATATCCAAAGGCTTGCAACAGACCATAAAAATGCCAAAGCCCTTGCCAATGGTCTTGCGAATGTCGATAAGATTCAAGTGAAACCGGAGCTTGTTCAAACCAATATAATCTTTCTCCATATCGAAGGTGATATGGGCAAGTTGACCGGGTTTTTAAAAGATAAAGGGATAATCATCGGAAAATCGAATGAACTTCGCATGGTCACCCACCTGGATATTTCAGATGAAGATGTGGATTATACCGTGGCGGCCTTTAAGGAGTATTTCGGTGCCAGATAACCCCAACACCCCAGGATTCATACAAATCTTGAAAAAAAAGATTAAGCCTATTTGCAATACTGAGGACAAAACTGCTGTGGGAAATCCGTAAAAAAGCCATCAACACCGGCATTAACATATTTTATTATTTCCCGCTCATCATTTACGGTAAAGAGATTCAGCCGTTTTCCCCGTTTTTTAAGCTCCTGGATATGATGATCCTGTATTAAGGGATGGGAGATATTATAGGTGGAAAAAGAAAAATCCCCAAAATCCAGTTTTTCATCTAAAGCTTCTCCCAGCAGGGCCTGTACTTCCAATTTTGGTTCTTTGTATTCTGTCTGAAAGAGCCAGCTATGATTAAAGGATGAGATGATTATGTGTTCAAGGGGAATTTCCACTCTGTTAATGATACGGATAACTGCATCAGGAAGAGAGAAATTCTC
>JAAEMC010000128.1 GCA_024225895.1 Desulfobacteraceae bacterium
CTAAACATGAACCATTAAAATAAATAATATCTTTTTGATGTCAAGGAAAATGAGGCAGGAATTTTCATTTTTTTTGGTTGGCATTCTGGGTTTTTATAAAATGCCTTTGGCAATAAGAAGGGTAGTTCAGCATTTGGGCAACTTAAAATGCTGCATTTTCTGGACATTATACATTTTTTTTTTTAAACTTAGGTAAAATAATAGAAAAAGGAGAAAGCCATGATACAGCAACTACCTCCTGATAAAAATATTGAGGACAGGATTATAAGGCTTAAACTTATTGACGGCAGCCAGGTGAACGGCCTGGTGAATATTAATAGATTAAAAGGTTATGACCGGTTAAGTGATTTTATTGCCAGCCCCAACGAGCCTTTTTTGGTTCTGTTCAATGCTGCTCTGTATTATCCTGATACAGGAGATCCCACCAAACACAGAACTCTTTTTATTAACAAGCAGCACATTATATGGGCAGAACCGGATGAGGATCAAAAATAGATGATACTTAAGGGATTACCTTTAATTTGCAATGAACATAACCATCAATTAAAGAATCAATTAGGATAGTAAAATGAAAAGAATAACAGTAGTGATGGCTGTTTTTATTTTTTGCCTTGTTTGTTTTATTCCTCCTAAGGCGGTGTGCGAATATTATGAATATATCAATGAAGACGGGGTAAAGACATTTACCAATGACCCCATGATTATCAATGAGATCAAAAACAAGAGTTTAAAAATTCACAAGGAGAAGTATGACGACCTTGATGCCGAAGAAAGACAAAGACTCTTAAAAGAAGAACAAGAACAAATTCGAAAACAAAAAAAGAGTAAGCGAAAAAAACTAAAGGCCTGGGATGAAGATGAAAAGAAAGAAGAAGAAAGAAAAGCCAAACAAGCAAAAGAAAAGCAGTTTGCCAATTTAAAGACACCAATTAGAATCAGCGGCAACCATGTTCTCGTTCCCGTGACCATCGGTTATTCCAATCACAAGGTTACAACCCAGCTTGTGCTGGATACAGGGGCTTCCAAAACAGTTATTGATGATTCAGTCGCAGGTCAGCTTCAAATAAATAATGCAGGCAAAAAAAGGCTTGTACAGGTAGCCGGCGGCGGAGTATTAACATCCAGACTCGTGCAAGTTGCCTATGTTAAAGTCGGGCCCAAAACCTGGAAAAATCCGAAAATCATGGTACTCCCGCACAGTGGACCGAGCGTTCCACATAATGGGCTGTTGGGACAGGACTTTCTTCGGCTCCATAGTTTTACCATTGATTATGCCCAAAACGTGATCAAGTGGGATAAATAAATTCCATAATCCTTTAAAAATAAGGAAAAATTCCTTAAAACAGGCAGATATCAAGGTCTGTTCCAATAGGATAGATATGGCATATCACTTATATCTGCCGGGCATGCGCAAAACCCATAATAGAGAGAGCCATGTTTTGTAAACTCCGCAAAAAGCAGATCAAGATATTAAGGAGGGAAAAATGACAACCGATATTATTGTGAAACTAAAAAAAGTAGTTGAAAATCCCTATTTAAACATGCTTGTAGGCATCGTCCTTTTGTATTCCAGTATTTCAGAGGCCATTGGCGATTATACAAAGGTAGAATCTTTTGAACTTCAGGCCCATCACGGCATTATCCTTTTTGCATTTATTCATATTTTAAGGACACTGCCGGATTTTTTTATCAGCCTGGAGTATATGCATAAGGGAAATCAATCACAAGATTTGGATTGATTTTAATCATCAATATCCTTTTGCAGGCGATACCTGTCTTTATCTTTTATAAGTACGCCTTTTGCGACAAATTCATCTAAAAAACGTTTGATAATTTTTTCATCGCTTTGTTTATCATTGGGATGGGCGCTCCGGTATGAAAAAAGCATTTTTTGGATCATTTCAGACCATTTGGATTTGATCTCTTCAGACTTCATTTTTTAAACCTAACATGGCCAATACAGTTAAGCAAAGACAAAAATCAAACCCTGATCCACCATCAAGGCGCCACCTGCGGCGTTGTCTGCGTTCGTTCCTCCCTGCGGAGTATGACTTATACGCCTTTGTCATCACTGCTTGGTGCCTTGCCCTGGATACAGTGGTGTCAAATCATATTTGCAATGTGCTTGGCATGACCTTGTGGAAAAGTGCATGGCAAAGACGGGTCGTTTTATCCGAAGCTCCTCTTAATATTGTTTGGCTTCCTCTTTGGTAATGGTCCTATAGGAAATGCCCGAGGATTTCACATTTTCATTTTCCACGGCCACCAATACCTGGCGTTCTTTCAAACGGACGGTTTTGGTTTTTTCCGAGCCAATGCAAACCAGGGCATCAAGTGGTAATGATTTGCCCTGGGGGGTTACTAGTTGATCAATAAACGGATATTGGCAAAGCCGGTCCACACGGACCACATCACCGGGCATTCCCAAATGGTACCAGCCCCTGTACCTGCCGTCATTGCCGGATAGACGCAGACCGATGCCTGCAACTGCACCTACAACTCCCTGGCCGGTGCCTCCATGTTCTGACAGATGTATGCCTGTCTCTTTGGCAAGATCATAGGCTGCCTCTTTGGAGGAAACCGCCTTTTTTGCATTTTTTCCAAATTTTATCAGGCGTTCTCTGTCCAGGTTTTGATCCAGCCCGGCCACGCAAAGACCAGGGTCTGATCCCTTTTGGGACCGTTCTTCAAGAAAGGCCGCCATAAAGTCAATCACCTGAAAGATATCATTATTTTGAAGGGCCATTTCAAAACACATGGCAGAATTGTGGGAGGTAAAAGGGATATCCTCATGGACAAAAAGCTGGTGGCGGCTGATTGGACTTGTGGAATCAGCCATTTTATTTTGTTCAAGCAATTTGCACAATTCCTGGACCAGCCAACCCGTTCCCTTGGTTCCGGGCATGTCCGTATCATCAATGCAGATCAAATATGTCATCTGTTTTCCTCTTAATTTAAAATTTAATCCAAAGTCCGGCATAGGTGGCGTTGATGGGAATAGCGTTCAACAATAATAGGGTAGGCCGGCTTCTGGATCCCCGGATATTGATCTGCTCAGTTCCGGCGCCTCCCGCTGAAACATCAACACCGGGCAAAAGTTCCAGGGCTTGGTCAAGGCTTATTACAGTTTTCTTTTGAATATCATGGGCCGTGACTTCAAAAGTGGTGCCTGTTTCAGGCAGATGGCCTGTTATGACAACTTCGCCAGGGGAATAGGTACCTGTATCCTTTTCATCGGCATACGCAAAAACCGTGCTGAAAAATGCTGCAACAAGTACAAACCAATACCATTTCACCCGTATCATTCCTATTTGACCTCCTCATTTTCAAATCCCAAGCCTGGTACTTAAGCCAAGCAGTCAAACACAATGGTTTTATTTTGTCAACAAAATCAATAAGAATCCTTATACTGATTAAAAATAACCAGAATTTACCAATATGAACCACAATTGATGTAGGATCGATAGGGAGCAATGCGGGCGTAATACAGATTTTCCCTGAATTACGTTCTTAATGGCTTAGGGTTTATTTGGTTTCGCCACCTTCAATAGCGGATCTCTTTGGATTAAGAGATTTGGATTTTGTTAAAATTGGTTTTAATTTGTTGGTTGTGGTTTGTATCTGTTCGTTGTGGTTTGTTTTTCCTTCTACAGCAGCACTTAGAGAAAAAAACGAAAAGTCGTTTTTCCCCGACACTTAAAAGGGAATGATTTGATTATTAAAAAAGGCTTTTCTTGACAAAATTCACTAGAAAATATATTCAATTTCCTGTGCAGCGACAATCTATATGATAGAGGATTCAATGAACAGGATTTTATGCCGAGCCCGTGATTTTTTGAAATTAAGGGTTCACAAGGATTTAAAAATTAAGGAGATAGTATTCAATCCTAATTTTACGGGTGTTCAGCTTGACAACCATGACGCGGGCGTGGCCATGAATATCAGACTGGGAAGTTGGATTCTTACACAAGATATTGAACCATTGATCGGCAAGAATGCATTTGAGGTTTTATCTTTGCTTGAAAATTCCCAGGGCCCTTTGATGGCCTCTGTCCAGGTGGCATTGATCAATGCGCTGTCCAAACCATTGATGTCACCGGAATTTCTTAGTGAAAACGGATACGATGCCGCCACTGATTTGGAGAATCATTCCATAAAAGAAATGGTTAAAGACGACACGGTTGTCATTGTCGGCTTTAGCAGCAATATCGTTGAAATCTCCTCTACTGCCAAAAAGGTTTATGTCTCAGAACTTGCTCCTCAGCAGTTCCAGTCCCATGTTATCAATAGTCATGGAGTTTTGGCCGGCCCTTCTTGTGCAGAGCTTATTCATTCCGATGATGCCAATAAAGCTTTTGCCAAGGCAGATACTGTCATCTTGACAGGTTGTACCCTTGTAACTGAAACCATGGAGTTTGTCTTGGGTCAGTGTAAAGAGAAACAAGTCTTAGTTTATGGGGTTACTGCAAGTTTTTTCCCCAAGCCCCTGTTTGACTTGGGAGTTGATGCCGTTACCACCGCTATTTTCCATAACGGGGACGCTGTAATGGATTCTTTAACCAATTACGGCCCCATGGCGGAACGCTTTTTTAAACAGGCCAGCCAGAAGTTTTTCATTCAAAAATCAAAATGAAACCAGTATAAGATTTTTATTAGCCCAGACATCCAGTGCTGTTCACCCCTGTTATTTCATGCAAATTGAATCAATGTGAGAATTGATTTATATACCACAATGATTACCTGAAATACCAATCATTTGGGAAAAAACCTGTTCCCTGATGCAGGGGCGCACTCTGTGTCCGCGTGTCATAGAGCTGTGCAGATATAGACTTTGGCGTACACAACAACCTGTTTGGCATAATTCAAACAGAACATATATTTGAGAACCGCTTAATACAAACCCGATTTGCTAATATCCGGGTTATTTATGCTGAATCGTATAAAAAGTGAAGTCTAAAGAATGCGCAATACCGGTCATGATTTCTTTTTAAGTTTAAGAAAAGGCCTTTTTATGCTTTGTTGACGATTTTCAAATGTTACGAATTTAATAATATAAAAAAGGGAATTGACGAAATATTCCTATTTTGCACAGATCAGGTATTCAACTCCCATTCACAAATTAGTTTTTGAATTTTTAGTATTTTTTATAGTGTCGTGTTCTTGACAGACTGCATAAGATTCTTTAAGATAATAAGATGTTAACCCATAGGATTGCTTGAATTTTCAAGCAATCCACCGTTAAAAAAATAATCCAAACTTTAGGAAGCGAAAAATGGAATTGCAAAAGAAGGTAATCCTTTTTTCCGTATTATTGTCTGTGATCCCTGTTGTTGTCCTGGGGACCAGTATATATTTCTTTGCCCGTAACAGCATCTTTGAATTAACACAAGAAAAATTATCCCTTCAGGTACAAACCTTCCGCGATGATATAGCGCAAAGACTTTCCCAGACAAATAAAACACAGAATAAAGCCAGGGAGAATGCCAGGACAATTTTGGAGCAGCAGGCGGTTCTGGTGCACGAAACCTGCCGGCAATGGTCTGGATCTGAGGAGGCATTGAAGGACTGGATCGCCCGAATTCAAGTCGACACCACTGGATATGTTTATGTGCTCAATTATGACGGCAGATATGTGGTAAGCAAAAATAGGTCTGCTGACGGAAAAGATATTTCGCAACTCACAGATACATCCGGCCGGTTGTTTATCCAGGATATCGTAAGAAAGGGAAGAGGGCTTGTTTATGATAATATTGATTTTGATATCTATTCATGGCTGAGTCCAGGTGAAACTGTGCCCAGAAATAGGATCTCAGCCATATTCCATTTGCCAAAAAGAAAATGGATTGTGGGGATTTCAAACTATTATGACGATTTTACATATATTGATCAGGTCAGAATCCAAAAAGAGAAGTTTATTGAAAAATTGATGGCACAAAAGGTGGGTGCCCAAGGATGCATGTATGTGATCAATTCAAAGGGTGATGTTCTTGCCCATCCCAAAAGCCTGGCAAAAAATGTCCTGGCCCGTGACTATGCGAAAAAGATATGCCAAACAAAAGAAGGAGTGCTGGAGTACTCTTGGGAAGGCAGTCGAATGATAGCTGCTTTCAGCTATTTTGCACCATTGGATTGGATTATTGTATCCGGATCACAGGTAAAGGATTTTTTTATACTTCTTGACAATATCCGTAGTCTGATTCTCTGGGTTGGGAGTGTGATTCTGTTGGCTGCCGTAATGCTTGGCCTGTCTGTGGCCGGGGAAATATCTAAAAGCCCTCAATTTATAGGCCTTGTCTCCCAGATTCATAAGAAACCTAATCAGACGGCCAATACTTCGGGAGCATTGTCTTCAGCTGTAACCCGTAAGGTTGCGGGCATTGGGGAAGCTGCTTTTTCCCTGAAACAAATATGCACCGTGGCCAGCCGGAAAACCCGGGATGCCAATGAAACAAAATATATAATGAAATACGCACAAAGGGTCGTGGACGAAGCCAATGGCTCCATGGAGCGGCTGACACAGTCCATGGGTGAAATATTCAGAGATAGCCAGGAAACGTACGTGATAATGAAAACCATAGATGAGATCGCTTTCAAGATCAACCAGTTGGCTTTGAATGTATCTGCTGAATCGGCAAAGGCCGGGGAATCCGGAAATAGTTTTACCGCAGTGACGGATGATGTCCGGAATCTGGCGATGAAGGCTTCAGACATCGCCATGTTCACTTCCCAGCTTCTTGAAAGGATGATGACACATATGTCAGAGGGAGTCCGGTTTTTAGCCGAAACCAACGAGGCTTTTGAAGATGTTACCAAAAGTGTTGGAGACACAGATGAAATGCTCTCTCGGATATCACAAGCTTCAAAAGAACAATCCAATAGTATCAGACTGATCAATTCGGTTATTGCTCAGATGGAACAGGCGATACAGGAGCATTCATTTAAAGCCGGAAAATCTGCTGCTGAATCTGAGGAAATGAATGCCCAGACTGCCTGGTTTCGTAACTTTATCATGAAATTAGCGGCACCGGCGGCAGGTAAAAGCGGTTCTGAGGAATCGGCAAATGCTTCTTGGATGGGCAATGGCGGCATTGATGCCATTCAAAACAATCTGCCGGCCGTTCCCATAAAAACAAAAAAGAGTACTTCGTTAAACAATGATACCGGAATCAGGTCCCAGGATGTGATCAGTTCAAAAAAAGACATAGATATAGATGATGCGTTTGTTGACTTTTAAGATGAATTGCAACTTGGGTCTGCCTATGTCTCCTTGAGCCGGCAGCCGGTTGAAAATTGAGTTATAAAGGACGATTAATTTGAAAGGCCGGGTAAGCTGTTAAAGAATGTTGAATATGGTTCAAGGCCATGCTTGACCATTCCCTACAGGGATTTTTCCAGAAGCATGTTGATACTGCTGATATAGTCTTTGTTCCGGCAGGGCTTTGAAACATGATCAACCCATTTGTCCTTTTCCTTCAGCTCCTTTATGGATTCTAAAAACTCCAGATTCCCGGAGGAAAAAAGAATTGGAACATTTTTGTTGGTTTTACGGATATGATGGTATATGTCCATGCCCGTGATCGTTCCGGGCAGGATATAATCCAGGCTGACAAGATCGTACTGGTTCTTGTCAAATAACTCAATTGCCGTATGTCCGTCGATGGCAATCTCTACTTTGTGGTTGCAGGGTTTCAGTGTGAGTATCCTTTTTTGAACTTCTGAAATGTATGGCTCATCCTCCACAAGGAGTATGAATTTATTTTGCAATAGCTTTTGATTTGCCACTTCTTTTTTTTCATGGGCGGCCAACTTGTTTTTAACCACAGGCAGCTTTATGGTCAGTTTTGTACCAGATCCAAATTCAGATTCAATCAGGATTTTTCCCAGGTGCAGCTCAATATATTTTTTTACATTGGAAAGGCCGTATCCTGTGCCTTTTATATTATTCTGATAGGAGTAGGTGAGATCTTGGCTCCCTTTTAAGGTGAATGAGGGATCATAGATGTGATTCAGGTGCTCTTTGGGAATGCCGCAGCCGTTATCTTCGATGTCAAGGCAGATATAGTTATTTTCAACATAAGTACGGATAGATATTTTGGGTGCTTCAGACAAGCTGACGGCATGGATGGCATTTTGTGCCAGGTTGATCAGTGCATGTTCAATCATCCCGGGATCGGCCAGAAGGTCAGGAACTCCGGCCTGGTCAATGCGGATCAGATCAATTTTTTTCAAGTCTTTTTTTAACATGTTCAAAATCAGTTCAACTTTTTCATTAAGCCTGAAATGTTTTTGTTTGGGTTCATTGTCTTTGGCAAAAGCAACCAGATTCCGGGTCAGGTTCCGTCCCCGGTTGGTCTGTTCAAAAACCAGGTTAAGCCGTTTTTTTGTCTCCGCATCATTGCACCCCATAAGGGATAGTTCAACATTGCCCATGATAATGCCTAAAATATTGTTGAAATCATGGGCGATTTTGCCGGCTACCCGGCCGATCAGGGCAAGTTTGGACTGTTCCGCAGCTATTTTCCGGATTTTTTTTCTCTCTGTTTCCATTGCTTTTCGATGGGTGATATCCCGCGCCACTGCAAGGATCATGGGCTGATCTTCCAGTTCAATGATCGTTGAATTGATTTCAACAGGGAAGGGATCTCCTGATTTGTTAATGTGGGTGGTTTCAAAAATCAATTGCCCTTCAGATTTGAGTCTTTCCCGGTGGCCAACAGATGAATGGTCCTTTGCGTCCGACGGCACCGTAATGTCCAGTGCCGAGAGTTTTAAAAATTCATTTCTGGTATAACCGTACCGCCTGCAGGCAGTTTCATTTACATCAGTAAACAAATCAAACCCCCCTTCGCAATAAGGATGCAGGAAAATGGCGTCATCAATCGCATTGAAGGTCAAACGGGTCCTTTCCCGGCTGGCCTCCAATGCATTTTGCATCTCTTTGTACTGGGTGATATCCCTTATAAACTCAACAATCCCCGTAATTTTTTTTGTCTTTGGATGTGTGATGGGATAGCAGCACACCTCAAGCCATTTTGTTTTATCCCCGAGAGGCCCGTTTATAACAGCCATTTGTGTTTGTCCGGTTTCAAGACTTTTAATTGTAGGGCAGGGATCGCATGGCGTTTCAAGGTTCTGGTAACACTGAAAACATTTTTTACCTTCAAGGGGGAGCTGGGCAGCATGCCATTTTTTCATCACCCCGTTCACATGCCGGATGGTAAGATCCGGGTTCAGGATGCTGATCCCGTCCTGGATGCTTTCAAGTACATTGAACATGAATTCCTCGGTTTCCCTGATTTCATCTTCACAGTATCCTTTTTTGGAAAGGGTTGTTTCCAACTCGTCGACACGTTGCAAGAGTGATTTATAAGTTGGTTTTTTTTTCATACGGGCATTTTCTTCATTTTGGCGTTTGCAATAGAGAAGGCATATCGTCTTTTTATAAAGGTTAAGTATACTACATGTGCTTTTTAATATAAAGCTATTTTCAAAGGGGATTTCAATTGAAATCGCCGGTACAGTCCTGATTACAGGGCTTTTTGTTGGTTCTTATCTCAGCGCATCCTGTTTAAAAGGGGGAACAAAATGAGGTTTTTGCTATGGGTTTGGATGGGTTTTGAAAATCATTGGCTTTTTGTAAAAATCAGGCGCAATATAATTTTTGCATAGCATATTTTTTATTGCACCCCAATGACCCGAAAACACAGATTAGATGAACAATTATTGTTAAGCATTCCAATTGTAGAAATTGATGTTGAGTTCCAGTTGTCTTAACTTGCTGAAAGGATAGTAAGAATAAGAACTCCCACCGGTATATATATTGCTTATATTTTTGTTTTACGTAAACAAATGACGCCAGCTCATTTTGTTTATGTTTTGAATTGTTAATCAGTGTTTCAATTTTATGAGGAGAGGTTATTATGAAAAAGACTGCTGCCTGTATCTTTGTTATTCTCGTGGTATGCTTAAGCGGAACTTGTTTTGCACAAAATAATTATAAAATTGGTGTGTTGGCAAAAAATGGCCCTGTAAAAGCACTTAAAATGTGGAAAAGTACAGGAGAATACCTGTCTTCCCAAGTTGACGGTAATTTTGAAGTGGTTCCTCTTGATTTTGATGCTGTATTTCCGGCCATTGAAAAGGGGGAAATCGATTTTTTCTTAATCAATTCTTCAATGTTCATCACAGCAAAGGTCAAATACGATTCCGCGGCCATTGCCACAATGATAAATTCGCGGCAGGGCAAACCCCTAAAATCATTTGGCGGGGTGATTTTCACCAGCGAGGATAACGAAGAGATCAACTCTGTAAACGATCTCTCCGGTAAAGCGTTTATGGCTGTAAAAAAATCTTCGTTTGGCGGCTGGCAGATGGCATACATGGAACTGCTCAATCAAGGTGTTGATCCGTTGAAAGATTTTTCAAAACTCGATTTTGGCGGAAAACATGATAATGTTGTGCTTGCAGTTCAAAACGGTGTCGCAGATGCCGGTACCGTTAGGACAGACACCTTGGAAAGAATGGCGGCAACAGGAATAATTGAATTGTCTGATTTTAAAATTATTACTTCCAAAACACATGCCGGTTTTCCTTTTTTAACCAGCACATCCCTCTATCCAGAATGGCCCCTGGCAAAAACAAAAAAGACATCTGATGATATTGCCCAGAAGGTTGCCGCTGCATTAAAACAATTAAAAGCAGATGCAAAAGCTGCCAAGGATGCAAAGATTGTAGGGTGGACAGATGCCCTTGATTATAGCGGCGTTGAAAACTTACAGATGAAATTGAAAGTCGGTGCCTATAAATAAAAGCAAGGCAGCCAAGCTAAAGAATGCGCTAATCTCCCAGGTTTTAGCAATTACCCTATTTTGTTTTTGGAGGTGTAACAAGTCATGGAACCAAATGCCTATCCCAACGCCAATTCCGGTAAGAAAAGAGTAAACCTTAGTATCAAAATTTTGGTGCCGCTGATTGTGATTCTTGCCGGTTCACTTTTGGGGCTCTCATTGATGATTATTAATACCCAAAGCAAGTCTTTGAATGAGATGGCTGAACAGATCAACAGATTGTTATCCGATTCTAACAAAACCGTTGGTGCTTCCCTTGACAAAATGAGTGCGGGTGTCAGCTCAAACTTTGAACATATGTCTGAAACCACTTCTAAGCTTCTTACGGAATCCACAAACAGGGCATTGGTTGGTGAAAAGAAAAAGATTGAGGAGGGGTGGGTCGGCTTTTTGGAAGAGAATGCACAAAGTTTGGCAGCACTGCTTGCCAGGGTTGCACCATCGGCTATTTTAAACAATGACTATACAACCCTTATATCCTATGTCAAATCGGCAAGTTCAAATAACAATGTGGTTTATGCCATTTATTTGAGACCAAATGAAAAACCCTATGTAAGATTCTTTGATAAAAATAAGGAAAAAATAAAAGAATATTTGGACAAGGGTGAGGGCAAAAAAAAGTATCAGAAAATCATTAGTGCCTCAATGAATGATCCAGAGGTTTTCATTGTAAAAAAGCAAATTGAATTGGAAGGAAATGATTTGGGATCAATTATTCTTTGCATGAGCAAAGCTCAGGTCAATCTGAAGATCGCAACAATGTCCGCAAGTTTTAATTTCCTCAGTATGAAAAATTCAGTCTTCATTGAAAGCATTTTAGGTGAAGAGACCCGAAAAGTAAAAACCAGCATGGATTCAAGCATTTCAGAAGTCTACACAAAGAATGTCAATGCAGTGAAAAAAACCGGCGCCAGCATCATGCAATCCAGCGCACAGGTCAAACAGCAGACAAAAAACCAAATTTTGTTGTTTGGAACGATCTGCTGTCTTCTTATTTTTATCTGCAGTTGGTTTTTGTTCAAAATTTTTGTATTTCGACCATTGAATCAAGCCACCTTTGGCCTAAAAAATATTGCTTCAGGAGAAGGGGATCTTACCCAGCGCCTGGACATTAAAACCAGGGACGAGCTTGGGGACTTAGCCACATGGTTTAACGCATTCATTGAAAGGCTCAACAACATTGTTGTGGATATTGGTGGAAATGCTCAGACCGTTACAACAGCCTCAAAGCAGATGTGTCTGGCCTCTGAACAGATATCTGAGAGGTCAAAAGAATTGTCAGGCAAAGCCAATTCCGTGGCAGCCGCGTCAGAGGAGATGAGTTCAAACATGAATTCAGTTGCCGCTGCAAGTGAGCAGGCCTCCACCAATATCACCATGGTGACGGATTCTGCCTCTCAAATGCAGGGTACCCTCGGTGAAATTGCCGCCAATTGTGCAAAGGCAAGAACTATCTCGGACGATGCAGCCAAACAAGTGGATAATGCATCTGAACGGGTCGTACTTTTGGGGCGGGCTGCCAAGGAAATTTCAAATGTAACGGAAGTCATCACCGATATCGCAGAACAGACCAATCTTCTGGCGCTCAATGCAACCATAGAGGCCGCCAGAGCCGGAGAGGCAGGTAAAGGGTTTGCAGTAGTTGCCGCAGAGATCAAAGGCCTTGCCAGCCAGACCGCTCAGGCCACCATGGAAATAAAGGAAAAGATTGCCGGCATTCAAGTCAGTTCAGATACCACTGTCCAGGATGTAAAAAAAATATCATCAGTCATTTCCGATGTGAATGAGATCGTCAATACCATTGCAGCCGCCATTGAAGAACAGTCCTCAAGCGCAACGGAAATTGCCCAGAATATAGAACAGGCATCAAGCGGGATTGGCGAGGTCAATGGGAATGTGTCCCAGAGTTCGGATGTTTCCGGTGA
This sequence comes from Desulfobacteraceae bacterium, assembly GCA_024225895.1. GTDB lineage: Bacteria > Desulfobacterota > Desulfobacteria > Desulfobacterales > Desulfobacteraceae > JAAEMC01. The sequence continues at coordinate 12,773 of JAAEMC010000128.1, forward strand.
AATTGCAAGTGATATTGCCACTGTGAATTTGGTGGCAGACGATATGTCCAAAAGAAGTGCACAAATGAATCAAAGAGCTGCTGACTTGTCTGACTTATCTTTAAAATTAAAAGATATGATCAGCGTATTTAAGGTTTCCGACAATAATGTTCATCAAGGTGAAATCCGGTTTGAAGAACAGCTTGAAATTCCACTCAAAAGTCATCCTGAAAAGGAGACTAAGATAAGGGAACCAGATACTTTTGAAGAAACGGATGAGGATTGGGAATCAGAACTGGATTCTGAAGCAGATGAAGTTAATGAAAAGAATAAGGAACCTGTAATATGACAAACTATCAGGTTACCAGAGAAAGTATTTGGACTCATATTTTTTTTCAAACAATGTTCTAAGCCAGTATTTACGCGTGAAAATGATCCATGGTTTGAAGAAAACAAAATCCGGCAGAACATGGTACCAACAATACCCCAATCGCCGGTAATGCCTGTCAAGCTTTTTGGAAAATCCTATATCTTTGGCAGCAACTTTTACCGCATCCCTCTGGCAGCGGGAGCCGAGAAAGGGTTTGATAATTCTGGCTTTAAATCCCTGCTCATATAACAAGTCCTTGATTCTTTTATAATTTTGGAAACGGCTTTTCGCATCCATCTGGGCAAAGATAATCAGGCAAAATCCGTATCCTGCTAAAAAGAAGTACCATATACCAAGGATTTGGCCTTGGGCATAAGCCGTAAACACAAGTTTGGTAAAGCATAGAAAAAGCCCCATCCCGAAAACGGTCACAAGATGGAGTAATAATCCCACCATTAGGTACTTTTGGAGCCTTTGATACCATCCTGATCCACCATCAAGGCGCCACCTGCCGCGTTGCCTGCGTTCGATCCTCCTTGCGGAGTATGAGTTATACGCCTCAGTCGTCACTCCTTGACGCCTTGCATCTGACACCTTGATGGCGGCCAGGGCTGTGCTTTTTTTTCTGTTATTGTGGCATGTTATGGAATTTGATGGTGGATTTGGGTACCAGACATATAATTGATTGGAATTATGGACAGGTGGTATTGTTATTAATTTTATATTACTCAAAATACTGATAAGCATCTCCATATTGCAATCATCGCTTATAGATTTGGTTTCCTAATCAATGCTGTAAGATGATGGCCAGCCTTTAATAGCAGGAATCGGTGATGTTCATTCTCCTTTAGAAAGTGGGTATATACTTTTCTATAATAGAATAAGATTCTAACAATAGATATAATGCAGATCAAAATAAAAAATATTCAAGAGTTTTTAGGTCACCGTTTACCTGCGGCCGCTTCTGATAAAGCCGTACCCTGCACCAATCAAACCACCGGCAAGATGGCTGAATTGTGAAATTCTGTCAATCTTCAAGGTCGAAACAACTTCGCCGCCAATAAACAGAACGGCAATTATGATGAATGTCAGGGGAATATCTTTTGCACGGATATTGGAAAATGAACTGAGAAGTATAAGCATAAATGCGATCCCGCTGCCTCCCACAAGGGACGTTGAAAATAGCAGAGCATTGAAAACGGCTGTGGCAATAGCGGTAATAAGGATCATCTCCAAAAGGGTGGCGGATCCGTATTTTTCCTCCAGCAAAGGGCCCACAAGCAGGATAATGGTCAGATTGGCAATCAAATGATTCCAACTGACATGACCGGCAATATAGGAAACCAATCTGAGATAAAAAATCGGGTTGGAAAATGACAACTGGGCAGGAGATGAAAAATAATGGCGCAAAATCCAAGGTGTGCAAAAGGCCAGAACACAGATGGCGCCTATGGAATAGGTCAGTATGACAGGGGAGTTGTATTTGATTTTCATGGGGTCATTCTCCCTCTATAAAGCTCAGGGGATATTTTTCAAACTAAA
>JAAEMC010000129.1 GCA_024225895.1 Desulfobacteraceae bacterium
AAAAGGGAAATAGAAGGGGGAGCAAGGGACCTGTTTGATATTAAATTACCCTGTGTCCTGACTATCCAGACAGGCATCAACACACCGAGATACCCAGCCCTTTCAAAGGTTCTCAGGGCAAAGAAAAAAAAGCTTACTGTCATTGATTCAAATAGTTTTGACAACCAGGATCACACCATGACTTTAAAACACATTCAATATCCGGACAAAAAAAAGAAAGGGGTTTTCCTTAATGGAACAAGAGAAAAAAAGGTGGAACGATTAATGGATATCTTTATCAAGAAGGCATTTCTCCAATAAACGGCAGGCCGGGACATGAAAAGAAAAATAGCAGTCATTGCAGAACTCAGTGGCAAAAAGATCAAACCGATAACCTTTGAATTATTATCCATGGCCCAAAAAATACATAGATGGGAACCATCCAGGATTAGTCTGTTTATTGTCGGAGATAAGATCGACAAGTTGTCCCGATGCATCAGTGCAGATACAGGATATGATGTTTATGCGGTTAATACGCCGGGACATGTGAAATACAACGGGTCAGTATTTAAAAAGGTTCTTACCTCCCTGTTTACCAAAGAGACCTTTGATTATATCTGCGCTCCCCATTCAACTTCAGGAATGGATTATGCGCCTGCGCTTTCCATTGCCCTTCAAGCTGAATGTATTACAGGTGTGGAAGATGTCTTTTTTGAGGAAAAAAAGCTATGTATTGTACGGTCAATGTTCGGCGGAAAACTGTCAGCGAAATTCATCAAAGGAACCACCCCCCTGGTCATGACCCTGCAACCCGGCTCATTTAAACCATGCCCAGACCCAAAAAAAATAAAAATCGAAAACACAAAGACCGGAAAACTGACAAGCCTCATATATAAAACCGATGAGAACAAAATGAGATTCAAAGGAACCGAAATATCAGCCGGCAAAGGGTCTGACCTTGGCAAAGCAGATGTTATCGTTTCCGGCGGCCGGGGAATAGGAGAGCGGGAAAATTATGAATATATTGAAATGCTGGCAAAACTGTTCCCGAGATCTGCAACTGCAGCTTCCCGGCCAATCTGTGACTATGGATGGGTTATTTACCACAAGCAGGTAGGAATGACAGGAGCCATAGTTTCACCAAAACTTTACATTGCCTGCGGAATATCAGGGGCAAGCCAGCATGTTGACGGGATAAGGGATTCCAAATTTATCGTTGCAATCAATACAGATCCTGAAGCCCCCGTTTTTCAGATTGCCGATATTTGTGTTGTAGACGATGCAATTGAATTTATAAAATTATTTGTTGAAAAATTTAAAAAAAATAGCCCCAATTCATAGTAGAAAAGGTGGCAGGCTGTAACGGCCTGATTTAATAAAAATTTTTGATCAGAATTAATCGTTTCTACATATCACCTCTGGCCTGCTTTATTCGTTTCTGGACCAGGTTTAAATGTTTCTGGTCGGAATTAATCGTTACTGGACCAGGATTCCACGTTTTTAAGATACCTCAATAGTTAAAAATGATTTTTATAAACGTTAATTTTCTGAATTATTGGTGACCCCTATATGTTGTATTGGGATTTATATTGAATATCTGAGCTTTTATACCACT
>JAAEMC010000130.1 GCA_024225895.1 Desulfobacteraceae bacterium
AAAAGGCAGCACCGGCCAAAAAGGAGCCTGCCAGAAGAATCCTGTGGTCCGGTCCGGTCATCATGCGGATAAAGTGCGGGACAATCAGGCCCACAAACATGATAATACCGGCAACCGCCACGCTTAATCCGGTTAAAAAAGAGGCCGTGATAAATAATATTTTCTTGGTCCGGGCCGTATTTACCCCTAAATTGGCTGCTTCTTCTTCGCCCAGAAGCAAGGCATTTAAATCCATGCAGAAAAAATAGGAAACCACAAGGCCTGCGAGCGAACCTGCTGCTGCAATTTGGATCAAAAGGGTATTGGATTCTTCCAAAGATCCCATGATCCACAGGACGATATTTTGCAGGTCGTCACTATTGGAAATTGCCAAAAGCAGCATAACAAGTGAGGATGCCACATATGAAATCATGACCCCGGTCAACAGCATCCGGTTGGACTGGACACTGCGGTTATTTCGATTCAGGTTGTAAACCAGAAAAATAACCACGCTGGCGCCTATGAATCCGGATAAAGGATAGGCAATAATCCCGATAACGGCATAGAGTTTAAACAACACATTCAGGCAGACCCCCAAAGAGGCGCCGCCCGAAATACCAAGGGTATAGGGTTCTACTAAAGGGTTCTTAAACATGCCCTGCAAGAGGGTGCCGGCAAGGCTCAATGCGCCGCCAATGGAGATTCCCAAAAGAATGCGGGGCACCCTGATATTCATAAGGATACTGTATTCGGCAGTGCCTTTACCGTGCAACAGAATCTGGGGAATCCGGCTGATTTCTATACCGGCACTTCCCGTACTCAAAGCCAGAAGGCTTGTGGCAACCAGCAGCCCCGAAAGACCGGCCAAAATCAATATCCATTTTTTTAATTTTTGATTCTTCATTGGGTACTCACAACTTCCGGATGAATTAAAGGTAAAACAGATTTAAGCCCGGCCACAAAGGTCAAGGGCGTGGGGCTGCAGATTATTTCAGGGTCCAGGATATAGACCCGGTTATTTTTTACTGCGTCCAAACTGTCAAATGTCATCCACCGCTGTTTTTCCTGTTCTCCCGCTTTTTTAGAGGTCCCCATGGTGGCAATGAGGATGATTTCAGGATTCTGGGCAATGACATTTTCTCTACTGTAAATCCCGGACGACTGATTCTCTGCAATGTTGATCCCGCCGCCCACCCGGATATATTCATTGATAAACATATCCTTGTTTGCCGAATGAAGGGGTTTTAAACCGATCTGGATGAATACCCTGGGCCTTTTCAGGGCCAGGGTCTTTTCTAAAATGGCATTGACTTGTGTGCTGGCGATATCAATGATTTTTTTGGCTTCAGCTTCCTTTCCAAGCACCTTGCCGATGCTCAAGGTCATGCGGCACATTTCATCAAAGGTCTTGGGATTGGGCGTCTGTAACACACGAACCTTGTTCCGGCGGAGGACGATAAGCTGTTTTTCCTTTGAAAGAGCGCTGGCAATGACCAGGTCCGGGGACAATTGAATGATCTTTTCCACATTCATCTGGATAACAGAGCCGATTTTTTCTTTGGATTCTGCCGCAGCCGGTATATTGCAATAGGTTGTATTGGCAATGAGCTGGTCCTGGGCATCCAGAATGTAAATTGTCTCCGTGATAATGGGGGACAAAGAGATCACCCGTTGGGGGATCTTGTTCTGCCCTGCATAAACGCTGCCGGAAATGCAAAACAGCATCAGGGCAGCAAGGGCAATTGCCAGACTGATTTTAAGAATTTGGGCGCCATAGTATTTTATATATATTTTATGCTTATTCATGTCTTAATCTTTCCAGGGCACCGGTGAAAATTGCATTCAGGGCGGTCTTAAAAACAATGGGCAGGTCTTGTTGCTGCACCAGATTTTCGATTTCTGTTACAGGTTGCCGGGCGATTTCAGCGGCAATGCTTTTGCACCAGCTTTTAAAAAACGTCAGATCCTTTATCAGGCCTTTTTCATACTCATCACTGATAGACAGGGCAGACTCAAGAAAAGCTGCATATTTGTCCTGGAGCAAAAGGTCTTCCACCAGGGCGGAGAAATTATTTTTACCGCCTTGTTTCTGGTTCATGCATTCACACTCGACATTGGATGTAAGCCCGTAGATAGAAAGTTTTCTTTCCTTAAGCCGCTGGAAAATATGACGTTTTCCAACCAGTTTGTTCTGCTTGTATATGGCTTGCCTCACGCCTTTGTAAACGGCATTGGCAATTAGCTCTCCCATTTTGGTGTGGCCCCCGGTATTCTTGATTTTTGTTCCTTGGCCCTGGACCACCAGCACATTGTCGGTCCCGGTCCCGGTAGCTTCATGGACAAGCGGTGAATAGGTGCTTCTGATATCCATGTCCTCAAGGGCAGCAGTCTTGCCTTCCGTGGCAGAGATAATCGCCCTTGTCATGGCCCGGGGGGTCAGATGCATATTGGTCAGAAGAATAATATTAATGGTACCGGGTTCATAGAACAGGCCTGTGTCCTTTGACATGCGCACGGCATTGGACAGAACCCCGGCTGTCACCAGGGCCGTTACTTTCATATCTTTGTACTGGACGGTCTCAACGCAAAGATTGTCCATGTCAGCACCGGTAATTAAAAAGGATGCCTCTTCTTTTTTCTTACCCATGGCTTTAACAATGGTAGTGTTGATATCGGTAATTCCCCGCTTGTGGCCGGGCATCCAGCAGGGTGGGGGAGAATAATGGTTACCCACGGTTTTAATACCGGTGCGCTGGCCTTCAAGAGTGGAAACAATGGTTTGATCCCGGTTGAAATCAATGACCAGGGTCTTGTTTTCAAAATCATAGATCCAGCTGGTTTTAACCGCAGCCGATTTTACAAAAGGAAGATCAATATCAACAGGCCGGACCGCTGTAATCCGCTTGGGCATGATATCGTTTTTCGGATCGGCAAATTCATCCGAATAAATAACACTGGACAACCAGGAGACAAAATACCCGGTGTGGGTAGCTGCCCGGCAGGTCAGTTCACAGGGAAAGTAAAAAAGTTGTTTGTTTTTCACTGCATCCACCGTCTTCCAACCGTCTTTTGAAAACACAGTGTCTGCAAGCTTGCGATCTGGGCCGCAGCCATAAAGCACCTGGGGATTGAAGCTTTGCCATTCTTCTTTGGTCACTGTAACCACACTTCCCTTTTTACCAAAATCAGGCGGGATGCCGCCGGCAGCGCGGATCAGGTTGTTTTGAAAAGAATCACTGCCCGGTGTCATCAGCGTTTTGCGTCCCATCAGCCGCATTACCCTTTTGGGCTGTCCTTTAATTGCTTTGCCGAGTTTTTGTTTGATATGGGCAAGTTGCGCCTTGTTCTTTTCCACCACTTTGAGTGCTGTGGCTTGTCGGTCAACAATTTTTCCAAGGGTCAGGATCGTATCAAAGGACTGGGCAATGCTGTCAGTGTCGTAAATAAAGATCTTGGTGCCTATATTTTTAAATTTTTCGATCAGGTCCTTATGGTAAGAAGAGAGGATGATCAGGTCTGGCTCTATTCTTTTGATCCTTTCAAAAGAGGGTAAAAAGAAACCGCCGACCACTATTTTTCCGTGGGAACCCTCAAGACCGGCATCATGGTAAGTAAGCCCTGCCACCCGGTCTTTTGCACCGATTTTAAACAAAATTTCCGTTGCAGAGGGCACCACAGATACAATCCTTGCGGGGCTCTTTTCAATGGTCAAAAGATTGCCTTTTGAATCTTTTATTACAAAGGTTTTTGCAAAAGCGCTATTGCTCAGCAAAAGCAATCCTGCAGCCACAAAAAGAGCCGCCACTAATTTTAAGTTGAAATGTTTGTGTTGATTCACGTTTATATCCGAATTTTATTTGTTAATCGTAGATTTTATATTCCGGCTTATCCAAAGCACCATCCGGATGGTTTGGGGTCCGGTATATCATCATGTCTTTTTTAAATTCATAGTCAGGCGTTTTCCCTGTACCCATGGTGTGGTGCTCTGTCCTATAAACCTTGCCATCCGTTCCCAGGCCATATTCCGGTAAGAGTGACCATCCTTCGGGATGGAAAGTTGTTCTGAAAAACTTGCCGTCCTGGAGAACATATACCGGAGAATTTTCTTTGTTCTTGCCTGATACCTTAAAAATTTTAAGCGTGTGTTGTTTCATTTTCATTGTCCTTTCTGGTGTCAAACACCAAATTAAGTTGCTGTATGTCCGGTTGAAACAACCCGCCTGTTTCCTGAACCTGAAAAGGGGGTACCCCTGAAAACAAAAAATCCGGACCGATTATTCAATCGATCCGGAGTAACCCTTTTCTTTGTCCAAGATCTTGATATCCCCTTTTTTCCACGAAGGGTATAACAACCTTTCAGGCAGGTCTTCTGACTTTTGGATCTTCCTACTTGCTGCGCCTTCCCGCCAGAATCGATTCCGGCAGTGGCTGTTTGCAGCTTTTGTCCCCAATTACAGCGGCGGGTCCGTTCCGGATTTCAACCGGATTCCCTTTTGGCTTCCAACTGGAAGCACCTGAATCTTGCTCTTTATTCAAAAATCACAAACAATTGTCAAGCAAAAGTTAAATCATAATCCACCATCAAGGCGCCACCTGCCGCGTTGCCTTTGTTCGCTTCTCCTTAGCGGAGTATGACTTCTACGCCTTTAGCCATAATTTTCCGGCGCCTTGCATCTGTCACCTGCTGGTGGCCAGGGATGTGCCTTTTTCCCTGTTATTGGGGCATGTTATGGGATTTGATAGTGGATTT
>JAAEMC010000131.1 GCA_024225895.1 Desulfobacteraceae bacterium
AGTCGCTGATGAAGCAGGAATCTCACCGGCAACAATATACAGGTATTTCCCGAGCCAGGAAGAGTTGTTTCATGAAGCGTTTATTCAGGAGATTTCAAGCGCCAGCAAGGTGTTTAAATCAATGGTTCAAAAGGATAAGCCAGCCAGTATCGAAGAATTCGGAATAAAATTTGTTGATCATTTGATCGATAAAGAATCTACCTTTCAAATGATGACCTATTTGATGCTTAAAGATGACCTGGCCCATCCTGTCATGGGAAAGTTTGATTCCGTAACCAAGATTCTCTTTGATCTGTTTACAAAGCTGCTGGAACGTCATGGTGTGGCAGAGGATGATGCGCGGATTTATTCCCATTCTTTTATTGCCTCCATCACCGGGATATTAATGACATTCAGAAATTATCCGTTGAAAACCAAGGCAAAGATCAGGGACTATATAATTAAGATTGTCAAAATCACTTCTTCACTTTATTCAGAACAACTCTTAGATAAATAATATCAGATATGAACAGGGGGATGGAAGTTTATTCCCCCTGTTTTTATTTATACAGGCCCTGGAATTTTTCCAAATTTATGCTGTTGTGCAAACAGGCAGCCATACATGTTATAGCCTTGTACTTGACACCGTGAGTGATCGTACTATATTAGTTTAAAATTATGATTATTTTAATGGGTAATTGTTTTTGTAATTACTTGAATTTAAATAGGATTTTAAAAATATCATGGAACAGATAAAAGCCGCAATAGAAGAAAAGCATGTTTTAATTAATCAGATCAGAAGTGAGATAAAAAAAGAACTCGTGGGCCAGGACAAACTGGTTGACAGCCTTTTGACCGGGCTTTTGACTGCAGGGCATATCCTCATTGAAGGGGTGCCCGGACTTGCGAAAACCAGTGCTGTAAAAGCATTGGCTTCGGCGGTGCAGGCAAGTTTTAAAAGGATTCAGTTTACGCCGGATCTATTGCCCGCCGATCTGACAGGCACCGAGGTGTACAGGCCAAAAACAGGGGATTTTATCATTCGCAAAGGACCTGTTTTCCATCAGATTATCCTGGCAGATGAAATTAACCGGGCGCCTTCAAAAGTCCAGTCCGCACTGTTGGAGGCCATGCAGGAAAAACAGGTGACCATCGGCGATCAGACCTTTGATCTGCCGGCGCCTTTTCTGGTTCTGGCTACCCAGAATCCCATTGAGCAGGAAGGAACATATCCCCTGCCCGAAGCACAGGTGGACCGATTCATGCTCAAGGTTTTGATAGATTATCCGGACAAAGGCCAGGAACTTGAGATTTTAAAAAAGAACAGCTTTGAAAAGCCGGACTTAATTACGCCTGTTATTACGCCCGAACAGCTGTCGGATATGTCCAAGCTTGTTGATCAGATCTATGTGGATGAAAAACTCAAAGAATATATTGTCAACCTTGTTTTCAGTACCAGAGAGCCGGAAAAATACGGCATGGATTTAAAAGAATATATCGAGTATGGAGCATCGCCCAGGGCCAGCATTAATCTGGCAAAGGCAGCAAGAGTCAATGCGTTTTTAGCATCCAGGGCCTATGTGACTCCCCAGGATATTAAAATAGTGGCCCCGGATGTACTGCGCCATAGGATCATCCTTTCCTTTGAAGCTGAAGCCGAAGATATCAGTTGTGATGATATTATTGCAAGGGTCTTTGATTCTGTTGAGGTACCTTAAAAAATAATGATTCCCGCTCATATTATAAAAAAAATAAAGCGGATACACATCAAATCCAGCCGCTCGGTCAATACCATAATGGCCGGCCAGTATAAATCCGTGTTCAAAGGATCGGGTATTGAATTTGAGGAGGTCAGGGAATACAGTCCCGGGGATGACGTTAAATCCATTGACTGGAAAGTATCGGCAAGGCTTGGCAAGCCCTTTATAAAATTGTACAGGGAAGAGCGCGAAAGTATTGTTATGCTGCTGATTGACATGAGCGCCTCCCAAAAATTCGGTACCCGTTTTGGCAAAAAACTTGAGAAAACGGCTGAGGCCGCATCTGTTCTGGCCTTTAACGCCATAAAAAACAACGACAAGGTCGGGGTGATTTTTTTCACGGACCAGGTGGAAAAATACATCCCTCCTAAAAAGGGTTCAAGCCATATATGGCGGGTCATAAAGGAAATTTTTACCTTTTCGCCCCAGGGACACGGCACCAATATTTCCGCTGCTCTTGATTATCTTTGTAGTATATCAAAAAAAAGAACATTTTCATTTGTCCTGTCTGATTTCTTGGGTGAGAATTACCAGAAAAGTTTGAAAACCGTCCGCCAAAAACACGAGATCATTGGTATCCATATCCATGATCCGGGAGAATATAATCTCCCCCCAAAGGGCATCATAGCTTTATCTGATCTTGAAACAGGACAGGTAAGGTCTTTTGATGCATCGGACAAGAAGACACGAGCCTATTTTGAAATGATAAAAACAATGCAAATGAAAGAAACCCTGGATATTTTTTCCCGGGCCAAAAGTGATCTCATTGCTCTTGAAACAAGTGCGTCGGTTTCTGATACATTGTCTGCCTATTTCAGGTATAGGGAGAGGCGAATTAGGTAGATGAAAGATATCCACGACATACGGCCGCCGGTTTTGATCGGCATGGATCCGGCACTCATCAAAACGGTATTGTGGGCTGCCCTGGTTTTTTTGGCCGGGTTGCTGATCTTTTTTTTGGTTAAAAAGTTTTGGAAGAAACGGGGCCGAAAACTCAAGGATCTGCCCCTGCTGCCCGCACCCCTTCCACCCTTTGAAACTGCTATAAAGGAACTGGAATTTTTGTTGGCAAACCATATTAATGAACACCGTCTTTTTTATTTTTACTTAACTGCGATTTTAAAAAAGTATGTCGGCAGAACCTTTGGTTTTCATGCCACGGAAATGACTACCCAGGAATTTTTGAAATACATAAATACCCTTGGGACAACCACAAAAATAATATCTGCTTTATCCGGCTTTCTCAAATCTTCGGACCAGTTTAAATATGCCGGAATCAATCCGGATAAAAACCGGGTAAAAGAAGATCATGCCCTTGTAAGAGAGATGATTGAGAATATAGACACCACTTTGCCGCCCCTTGAGGCAGAACCACAAGGAAGGTGAAGGAATGTTCAGGTTTGCCTCCCCCATATTTTTTGCCCTGGTGATTTTTCTTTTTTTGATCCTGTTTTTAAAAATCAGGCGTAAAGATATCTCACAACTGCGGACTGCTTCTTTAAAAAAAATAGATACATTTTCCCCGACTTTTGGGGTATGGATATCCAAAGTGCTGCCCGCTTTAAAGTACCTGGCGGTTTTGTTGTTGATCACGGCGCTTGCAAGGCCCCAATTGGGCAATCAAAAAACCAATGTTTCAACAGAAGGGATCAATATTATCCTGGCCCTGGATCTTTCCGAATCCATGAGGGCTTTAGATTTTAAAAGAGATAATGAGATTGTGACAAGGCTGGATGCCGTCAAGGGGGTGGTCTCAGATTTCATTCTTCAGCGGCAGGGAGATAGGATCGGTATGGTGGTCTTTGGGTCCAATGCCTTTACCCAGCTGCCATTGACGCGGGATTACAATACAATCGCCTTTATGCTGGAGAAACTCAAAATTGGTGCAGCCGGCCCCACTACAGCCATTGGCGATGCCATTGGAATTTCCTTAAAGCGCCTGGAGGATATTAAGGCCAAGTCCAACATCATTATTCTGCTAACCGACGGAAAGAGCAATGCCGGTCAGATATCCTGGCAGGATGCCTCGGATATTGCAGCCCAAAGGGGGGTGAAAATTTACACCATTGGGGTGGGAACAAAGGGGAAAGCGCCTTACCTTGAAAATACAATTTTTGGCCAGCGCTATGTTTATAAGCCGGTGGATGTTGATCTTGATGCATTGAAAACCATTGCAAAAAAAACCAATGCCGTCTTTTATGCGGCCAAAGATACTGCAGCCTTAAAAGGCATTTATGACCGGATCAACGCCCTTGAAAAGACAAAGGTTGAAGTTGAGAAATGGGTTGAGTATAAAGAACTCTATCCATGGTTTTTGATTACGGGCCTTTTGCTTTTGGGGGTTCAGATATTCCTGGTAAATACACGGTTTTTAAGGATACCTTAAGATGAAATTTTTACATCCGGATATGCTCTATTTCCTTTGGGCCGTTGTCTTTATTTTCAGCATCATGGTTTACGGTATTCGAAAAAGAAAAAAAGTCCTGTTCCAATTTGCAAGTTCCCGTATTTTGTCTGTCCTTATCCCGGGGTACAGCCGCAACCGTCCCTGGGTGAAAGCGGTTCTGCTCTCTTTTGCCTTTGGGTTTGCCGTCATGGCCTTGTCCGGACCCTTAATGGGGTACCGCTGGGAAAAGACAACAACCCGGGGTGTGGATATTATGATTGCCTTGGATTGTTCAAGGTCCATGCTGGCCCAGGACATAAAGCCCAACCGTTTGGAACGGGCCAAAAGAGAGATCATTGATTTGTTAAGAATGATAAAAGGGGACCGGGCAGGCTTGGTAGCCTTTTCGGGAACTGCCATCCTTCAGTGCCCATTGACTCTGGACCACCAGGCTTTTAACATCTTTTTACGGGTCCTGGGCCCGGATTACCTGCCGGTCGGCGGCACCAGGCTGGATACAGCCATAAATACCTGTCTGGAGGCCTTTGAAGAGAATGTGGATACCCAAAAAGCCATTATCCTGATTACGGATGGGGAAAATACGGCAGGTGATGTGGAAAAGACCGTTAATAAACTCTCAGAACAAGGGATTAAATTATTCTGCATTGGCGTAGGCAATCCGTCCGGTGCGCCCATACCGGATAAAGAAGGTGGTTTTAAAAAAGATAAACAGGGAAACATTATCTTATCCAAGGTGGATGAAAGCGGCCTTGAAAGGCTTTCAGCACTCACCAGCGGCAGGTATGTCCGGTCGGTGGCAGGCGATATGGACCTGGACCTCATATATACCAATGAAATTAAGGGGACCATGGAACAAAAAACCCTTGAAAGCGGCAGAAGAAAGGTCTGGGAAAACCGTTACCAGTGGTTTTTGTTGCCCTGTGTAATCTTATTGCTGCTTGAATTACTGATCCCGGCTTTAAAAAAACCTTCCATACTGCCGATTATTTTTCTGGCAATTTTACTGCCTTTGGTTTTCCAACCAAAAGAGGCATCGGCCAATGCTACTTCCCATGTTAAAGAAGGGGTCTCAGCCTTTGAAGAAAACCGGTTTGAGGATGCTAAAAAACATTTCATTGATGCCCAGCTTGAAAAGCCTGAAGACGAACAAATCTATTTTAATATTGGGACGGCAGCATATAAGAATGGAGAGTTTGACCTGGCAGAGACGAATTTTTTAAAGGCCGCCCAATCCCATGATATCGTTTTAAGGCACAAGGCCATGTATAATCTTGCCAATACGAGATTCAGGCTCGGCAAGCTGGATGATGCCATTAAAGAGTATGAAAAAATCGTTGAGCAGTATCCCCAAGATAAAGAGGCCAAGGAAAACCTGGAATTTGTAAAGCAAAAAAAGAAAGAACAAAAACAGCAGTCTGATAAAGACTCTAAAGATAAAAAAGATTCCGACAGCCAGGACCAGAAGCAGTGCCAGGATCAGAACAAGAACCAGGATCAAAAAGAGCAGGGGCAACAGGATCAGAAAAATAAATCCAATGGGGAGAATGAGCAAAAGGATTCACAAAGCAAACCTGCACAATCATCTGAAAAAGAAAAAAAAGGTGACTCTTCATCAAAGCCGCAGCCAGGGGAAAACCAGGATCAAAAAGAGCAACCCAAGCAGGATCAATCGGATCAGGCTTCCATGGCCGATGCAAAGGATGCAAGGCCTTCAGATGGACAAAAGGATAAGCAGAATATGCTCAACCGCCTTGAAGATATGCCCGGTATGGGATTGATGCCAAAGAAAGGAAATATCCACATTGAAAAGGACTGGTAACAAAAAATGGTGA
>JAAEMC010000132.1 GCA_024225895.1 Desulfobacteraceae bacterium
CCCATTTACCATAAAAACCTGGAACCCGTGGTATATATCATTGCTGAAATGGCAGGACGCCCGCCGGGAGAAGCGGTTTTAGACATGATGCAGACCCTTAAAGCAGCTCCTGTAAAAAACGATATCCGTGTCAAATGGTCCGGTGAAGGGGAATGGAAAATCACCTTACGGGTATTCAGAGATATGGGGCTTGCCTTTGCCGCGGCGCTTTTGGGAATTTATTTTATTTTAATCATCAATACCGGGTCCTATTTTCTGCCTGCATTGATTATGATGGCCATTCCTTTGACCATTCTGGGCATCATGCCGGGATTTTTTATCCTCAATCTTTTTTCCAGCCCTGTGGGCGGGTATCCCAACCCTGTTTTTTTCACCGCAACCAGCATGATCGGCATGATTGCATTGGGCGGAATTGTAATTCGAAATGCCCTTGTACTGATTGAATTCATCCAGGATGCCCTTAAAAAGGGGGCTCCTTTAAAAGAGGCCATTTTGCAAAGCGGCATTGTCCGAATGAGGCCGATTTTACTAACCGCCCTGACCACCGGAATCGGCGCCTTTCCCATCACCTTTGACCCGGTCTTTTCCGGCCTTGCCTGGGCCTTGATTTTCGGACTTTTTGCCTCCACCCTTTTTACCCTTTTGGTCATTCCGGTCACATATTTTGCAATTTATCATAAGAAAATAAAGGACGTGTAAGAAAATGAAAATGGAACAATATATCAGGGCCATTGCCGGGGCCTTTATCATGGGCTCACTTTTGCTGGGCCATTTTGTTTCCCAATGGTGGTATTTTTTTACAGGATTTGTGGGCTTAAACCTTTTTCAAAGTTCTTTCACAGGTATTTGCCCAATGGAAAAAATACTGGAAAAAGTTTTCAAAGTTCCCAGATAACTTTGCACCTATGATTTTTTAAAACCCAGAACCGGGATAATAAATTTGCCTTCAAGATTTGTTGTTATGGATTCCGGCAGTTTTACCCCTGGATCAATGGCTTTTGCATATTCCAAATCATAGGGTCCAAGGGTGGCAAACGTCTCCTTACCAATGGTTTTTAATGCCCAAGTCAAACCGA
>JAAEMC010000133.1 GCA_024225895.1 Desulfobacteraceae bacterium
ACCATTTTTTTAACAATTTCAAGACTGTTGACCTTGATCTTGGCATTGGGAACAATATTGTTATCGGTCAGGGCTTTTTCAAATTCCATCCGGTAGCTGCAGTCATGTAAGGGAATGATCAGGGTCTGGTTGTTAAAATCATTTAGCTCAAACTTTTTTTTGCCTGCGGCTGCATGATCTGCTGCACAGACGGCAAGTATCCTTGTGTATCCCAAGACTTCTGCTTTCAGGTCCCCAGAAGAAATGGAGTCCTGTATCAAAAAAGCCACATCAGTGATCCCGTTGCGGAATTCATCCTTGAGCACCCGAAAAGAACAGGCATTGATATCAAATCCGATCTTCTTATATCTTTGGTTGAACTCTCTGATGATGTGGGGAAAGACGTGGATGCCAAGGCTCTGGGGAATGCGCAGGGCAATTTTGCCTACTGGTTCTTTGAGTCCGGACACTCTTGTTCTGGTCTCTGCTTCAATGGCCAGCAGCTGGCGGGTATATTCCACAAGCTGGGCCCCGGCTTCTGTCAGGACAATGGATTTTCCTAAGCGATCAAACAATTGGACACCCAGCTCCTCTTCCAGTAAGCGAATTTGTGCAGAGACAGTGGATTGTGCATAATGAAGCACCTGGGCTGCACGGTTAAAACTCAACAGTCTTGCCACAGCCTGAAATGTTTTTAATTGCCGTATTTCCATTTTATGGTTCCTTCTCTTTGGTTTGAAATCGAAATTTTCGATAATAACTATCTAAATAAGTCGTTGGACACAATATTTTAGATAAGTTAATCATGGTTTGTAAAGTCAAACTTTTAAAAATAAGGATAAACCTATGACAAAAACGGATGTGGCCATTGATTATTTTTTAAATGGATACCGATGTTCCCAAGCAGTTTTAGGGGCATTTGCAGATGATTTCAACCTGGACTTGGATACAGCCATGACCATTTCCTTGGGATTTGCAGGCGGGGCAGGTACAGATAGTTACTGCGGAAGTCTTTCCGCCGGATACCTGGTGCTGGCAATGAAATTTGGATTTCCCGAACCAGGCAACCCTGAAAAAATGCGGCAATTGATTGAAAAGAACCAGGAGCTGTGCCGTCAGTTCAAGGCCTGCCATGAAAATGTTAATTGCAAAGATCTGGTCGGCCTGGACGTCTTTTCAGAAAAAGGCTCTGCAGAATTTGCAGCAAAAAATCTAAAAGAGACCTATTGCGTCAACCTGGTTGGCAAAACAGTCCAAATACTTGAACAGATCATGGAAACTGCCCCCCTTGAGCTGGAAAAGGTTAAATAACAAACCTACAGCCCGGATATTGCGTGAAATATCCGGGCGACACCTCTCTTTGCATTTTATTCAATTGGTTTTCTCTTTAAAATATTTCTGCTATATAAATTTCTTTACAACAGTTCGGATATATTTTCTATTTACCCATGGAAAAATCCCCCAAGTGGGGGGTGTTTTTGGGTTTCAAAGCTGGTTATTCAGCGCCAGGCCAGTTTTCCATTACCCATACTCTCAAAAGGAGACCAATATATGCCCGATCAAAATGTAGAGAAAAAACATTCCCAGACAGCCTTGATGGCAGCTATCTATCGTGCAAGTGCCAACAAAGAATACAACAACGGCAAATTGGGGCCGGATTTTCTGGCGCAATTTTTCATACCGCCCCATGTAAGATTTTTTATTAAATTTCAATTCATCAGAACAAGAGGTATTAAAAAAAGTGACCGGCGGACACCTGGTATATGGGAATACATGCTGGCCAGAACCGCCTTTTTTGACGATGTTTTCCAAGATGCCCTCAAAAAGAAAATCCCTCAAATTGTTCTTTTAGGAGCCGGTTATGATACACGAGCCTATCGTTATGCAAACTTAAACACAGACAGCCAGATCATTGAACTGGATATTGCTACCACGCAACAAAGAAAAATCAGGTGTCTAAAAAAAGAAAAAATTGATATCCCCGATCAAGTCACCTATGCCCCCATTAATTTTAATACTCAATCTTTATTGACAGTTTTACAAAGCACTGGATATGACCGGCAAAAACCTAGTGTTTTCTTATGGGAAGGAGTCACTTATTACCTGGAACCTGATGCCATTGATGCCACTTTTAAATTAATAGGACAATCCGCCCACCCGCAAAGCTGTATTGCCTTTGATTATGCCGTTTCGGTAACCAAAGAAAATATTGAGACCCTCTATGGGTTAAAAAAATTCACCGAGATTTGGAAAAAGTACCGGAAACAAGAGCCCTTTAAATTCAGTATCGATGAAGGGAAAATAGAACTTTTTCTAGAAAAAAGAGGACTGAAGCTGTTGAAACACCTGGACAATCGGCAGATAGAAAACAAATATCTGCTTGATGCCACCGGTG
The DNA here is from genome assembly GCA_024225895.1 of Desulfobacteraceae bacterium. Classification (GTDB taxonomy): domain Bacteria; phylum Desulfobacterota; class Desulfobacteria; order Desulfobacterales; family Desulfobacteraceae; genus JAAEMC01. The sequence continues at coordinate 2,375 of JAAEMC010000133.1, forward strand.
CGCTGCCCGGGCAGGTGAT
>JAAEMC010000134.1 GCA_024225895.1 Desulfobacteraceae bacterium
ATTTTTTTGCGAATTTTGCATATTTTAGATTTTGATAAAATAATTTTGCAAGATCAAGAATAAATTGCCCATCAGCTCTGATCTCCGGATAAAATTCTAATAAGCCTGCATTACGAAATATTCAGACTGTTAACTGCGCTTGATACTTGTGAATACTCTAATATATTCTCCAGGGAATTAAAAGGGTTTTCAACTTAAAAGCAATTGATTTTTACAAGTTAAAATCTATTTACACAGGTTGTTTTGATTTGCTACAACCAAAGTTAGGAAAGATAAATTGAACCAATGTAACAATCCGGAGGTACAAAATGAAATCCGTCCAGGTTGACTATGATAAAGAATCTAAAACCATCACATCTAAAAATGATGCTAAAACTGAAGATTGGGTTAGTGTCTGCCAAAAATTCAATGATGATGTGGAACGCATCATGGATGTGGAGAACCAGGAGGACTACACCGGTCTTTATCTATGTTGTGATGATGACAACCAGCCTTTTTACTACCTGGTTAAAGAAGACAAAGATCTTTTCAAAATTCGGCGCAGGCATTTCATGGACAACCTGGGTCTCACCTAAATAGTCGACATTAAATACTAACTCTAAATTTTATTTTTTAGCTTTTCCATGAGTTTTTCAAATGAATTTTTCTCCAGTATCTGACTGAATTGAGAGCGATAATTCCCCACAAGACTAACCCCCTCAATGACGATATCATATACCATCCATTTACCGGATTTATCCATGTAAAGCCTGTAGTTGATGGGAATCTCCACAGAACTGGTAATTATTTTCGTATCCACCTGGGCTTTTTTCTTTTTAATCCTTTCCTTTACGAACACCACTTCTTCGTCTGTGTAAGCCTCGATTTTGGTAATATAGGTGGTTTCAAGCAACTGACTAAACAGAGTCACAAATGCCTCTTTTTCCTGGCCGTTCCTGCCTTTCCAATGTCTGGCAAGGCAAAGCTGTGACATTTTTAAATACTGGAATCTGTTATTGACTATTTTTCGAAGGGTCAGCCTTCTCTTTTCTGTATTTTGCTCTCCTTGGAGCGCTGGATCACGAAGTGTTTCAAGAATACTGTTAATGGTTGATTTCATTTCGTCTGTAGGGGTAGAAGCATAACAAAGCCCTGAAAAAAGAAAGGCTGAAAGCAAAACAAATAGAACAGCGTTTTTTTTGATTTGTCTCATAGTGATACCATCCTGAAAAAAGCAAAAAGTTAATATGGATTATTCACGGCTTATTTCTTTAAACGCCTGATCTGCATCCTGCTTGATCGTAAACACATTTTCCAGTTTTGTAAGAGAAAGGGCATTATAAACCGTCGTACCTAATCCGGTGAGAATAAAATGTCTGCTCTCTTTCTTACTCCACTGTAGCCCTTCCACCAGTGTGGCGATGCCGGAGCTGTCCATGAAAGAGACTCCGGCCAATTCAACAATAATCCCTTTGACATTCTTTTCAAAAAACGGGAGTAATTTTTCCCTCAGGTTTGGAGAGGAAAACATATCGATTTCCCCTTCAACTTTGATAACAACAATATTATTGTTTTTTTTTATTTCAATTTTAAGGCTCATAGGCATGTCCTAAAATAGTATTATAATAAAATAAGAGAAATTGTTATTTATCAAAAATATATTTACTGATTAATTCTTCAAGGCTTATTGCAGATTCAGTATCCATAAGTGAATCATGGTCTTCAAGAAAATCTTCAGACCCGCCTGGCGATAATTTAACGAATTTATCCCCTATAACCCCTTTGGTGCGAATGGATGCAATGGTGTCATCGGAAATCTTGGTACCGTTGTTAATCTCCATTTCTACGAAAGCATCGTTTTCATCCAATGTGATTCGCTTGACCTTGCCCACGGGGACTCCTGCAATTTCAACGGTGGTGCCCACCTCTAAACCTTCGATGGATCCGAATGTAGCACTGATAGTGTAGGAATCAGATCCAAACAGTGCAACCTGGCCCAGGTTAACGGACAAGTAGATCAGGCAGGCAATGCCCACGATCATAAAAATACCCACTGACACTTCTGTTTTTCTTCCATACATGATTAATTTAAATCCTATAGCAGTAAAGAAGTCAAGATATAATCCACGACCAATATGGAAAGTGAAGTCAGCACCACCGACTGGGTGGTGGCTTTTGAAACACCTTCGGTTGTGGGCTGGGCAAAAAATCCCATAAAGCAACTAATCCAGGCAATTAAAACTCCGAAACTCAATGATTTTAGAATACCGCCATAAATATCTGAAAATGTCACGGCTGAAATCATTTTACCAAAGTAGGCGCCTTCATTTACTCCCAACAGTTTAACCCCGACCAAAAATCCTCCTGAGATACCTACCAGATCAAAAAAAGCTGTTAATAAGGGTAGTGAAATAATTCCAGCCAGTATTTTAGGTGAAATCACATATTTTAAAGGATCAATGGCCATCATTTCAAGGGCTGGAAACTGATCTGTAATCTTCATAATTCCGATTTCTGCAGTAATAGCAGAACCGGCCCTGCCCGTTACCATCAAGGCGCAGAGGACCGGTCCCAGTTCCCGGATGATGGAAAGTGCGACCGCTGATCCTAACAGGGCTTCCGCACCGAATTGAGTTAAGGTATGATGCCCTTGAAGCCCCAGAACCATTCCCGTAAATAGTGCTGTAACAAAGACAATCAAAAAGGATTTGGACCCGATGAACTCAATTTCCTTTATGAGGCGGTGTACCCTGACAGGAGGGGTAAATACCTGGATAAAGGAAACAAAAAGGAAAATGCCGCTTCTGCCTAGTATTTGAATTCTTCGTATTGTTACCTGCCCCAAAGAGGCTGCCATATCCATATTCACTGTTATCACCTATTCCAGCAAGAGGTCTTCAACATAGTTTTTATCTGTCCGTGTAAAGGGAATGGGACCTTCAGGTTCTCCTTTGATAAATTGTTGCACCTTGAGGTCTTCTGATGTTTTTATCTCTTCAACCGTACCTTCTGCAATAATATCACCGTAAAAAAGGATGATCACCTTATCCGCAATCCTGAAACAGGATTCAATATCATGGGAAACCACAATCGAGGTAATATTTAATTTTCGATTCAGGTCTCGGATCAACTTATCAATTACGCCGGTTGAAATGGGATCAAGGCCAGAGGTAGGTTCATCATAAAAAATTACTTTTGGATCCATGACAATGGCCCTGGCCAACCCCACCCGTTTGGTCATACCGCCGGATAGCTGGGAGGGCATCAGATGTTCAGTACCTCTTAACCCCACCATTTCCAGTTTCATTGTGACAATAGTTTTGATGACATTGTCTGCTATCCGGGTGTGTTCTCGCAATGGGAATGCAATGTTTTCAAAAATATTCAGGTAATTGAACAAAGCCGAACCCTGGAACAGCATCCCCATTTTTTTTCTTTTTTCATACAAGCTTTTTTTATCAGTGCAGGTTAAGTCCAATCCATCAAAATGAACCGCGCCGGAATCAGGTTTTTCCAGACCTGTGATCTGCCTTAATAACGTGCTCTTTCCAGAGCCGCTGCCTCCTAAAATAACCGTTATTTTACCTTTTTCAAAATGACAGTTCAGATTATTGGAGGCGACAATGCTACCGTATGTTTTTACTAGATTTTCAACTTTGATCATAGAGGTCCACTCTCTTGTTATTGGATGTTTATAAATAGCTTATCCCGCGTACCAATGTCAACGTATCACCCGTGAATATTTTATCGGGCATGCAAAAAGATCAATACAACCCAATGCTGCAACCATCTGCGATATTCCATATCCAAAACAAAAATGGTTACGCTGCAAACATTTACTTTATCCTTCATCCCGGATATCCGGATCATGCTTGCTGAAAGTATAATGTCACAGGCTATCGCTTTTTAACATGAGCGAAAAATGTATGGTTTCAGCATTTAATCTAAGGTTACATATCCTTGATATATCTGAAAGCAATCAGACCTCGTCTTAGTCTCTATATGCTGATGGATCATTGCCCTGTTTTTTATGCAATATCAGGGTACAATTTCTTTTAACAATGATTGACAAAGGCCGACGGCCTATATAAAATCCGTTAACACTATGGAAACCATACCCGCACATAATTTAATCGCGCAAAAACCTTCTGACCTGACATCCTGCATCAGCAAGGTTGAACGTCTTGCCAACTGCATTGAAATCTCTAATTTGATCAACTCGGAACTCTCCATCGGCAAATTACTCAACCACATTATGGAAGCGACCAAAAAGGCCTTTATCGCTGATTCGGTAAGTCTTCTGTTGGTTGATCAAAAAACAGATGATTTAATTTTCCATATTGCCTTGGGGGATGTGGGAAATGAAATAAAAGAAATTTTCCGGATTAAAAAAGGCTCCGGTATTGCAGGCCATGTGGCCCAAACTGATGCCACATTGAACCTGATTGATGCTTATGATCATCCTAAATTTCTGAAAGATTATGATGAAAAAACAAACTACCGCACAAAATCCATGCTCTGTGTCCCCCTGAAAACAAGGGGACAGACCATTGGTGTGATCCAGGTGATCAACAAGTTGATTGATCCGTTTTATTTCACCAATGAAGAGCTTGAGATGCTGGTTACCATTGCCAGCAGTGCGGCTGTTGCCGTTCATACTGCCCAGATGCATCAGGCATTGCTTCAGAGGCAGGCCCTTGAAAGGGATCTGCTGCTGGCAAAGGAAGTCCAGGAAAGCTTTCTACCCCATGATTTCCCAGATATTAAGGGCTTTTCTTTTGCTGCTATGAATCAGCCAGCCCTTGAAGTCGGAGGCGATTTTTATAATTTCTTTAAGCTGCCGGACGATAAATTAGGAATCGCCCTCGGGGATGTGTCCGGCAAAGGAATCTCTGCCTCTCTTTTTATGGCAAGACTGACCAGTGATCTGCAATATTACGCTCTTTTGTGTGAGACACCGTCACAACTTATGATCCAGTTGAATTCTGTATTGTGCGAAAGAGCCAAACGGGGAATGTTTGTTACATTGATATACATGGTCTTAGATATTACCAAAAGGCAGATCTGTTTTTCCAATGCCGGTCATCTGCCGCCTGTCCATTGTGATAAAACCGGCGCTATCCTTTTGGATGATGATACTAAAAAAGGTCCTCCCTTAGGTGTTTTAACCGACGTAAAATTTGATCAGCAAACATTTGACCTGAATAGCACGTCGGTTGTCACCATCTACACAGATGGCATTATTGAAGCTAAAAACAGTAGTGGTAAGCTTTTTGGCATCAAACGGCTCTTAAAGGAAATTGAAAAGCAAACCGTTGATCCGACAGAACGGATCCAACAGATTGCCAACCGAGTTGACCGGTTTGCACAGGGAGTAGGGAGAAGTGATGATCTGACCCTTCTTTGTTTTGGGTTGGATCCTGGTGAATAAAAATATGAATCCGGTCACAAAACAGTTACAGGTTGCTTCCCATCCAAAACATCTCAAGGATATACGTAATCTTTTAAAAAAAATTACTGCGGCAGGCAACCTTTCCCAGGTGGCATCCGATAGTATAATACTTGCAGTGGACGAAGCCTGCTCCAATATCATTCGGCACAGCTATAATAATGATCCCGGTGGTAAAATAGAATTATTTTTCAATCTGGATGCAAAAAGGCTTTCCATTCGAATTGTGGATTACGGTACTCCTTGCAGCCCGAAAATATTAAAACCAAAAGTTACTGAGGAGCTACAGCCGGGAGGGCTTGGCATTCAGATTATTCACCAGGTCATGGATTCAGTTACCTATGATTTTAACGATAAAGACAAAAATGTCTTGTTAATGATCAAAGAATTTTCATAAAAAACCGCCCTGCATATTTTTTATAACGTTCTATTCATCACCGGAGAGGATCATCATTGTAAGATCATCAGACTGGACTTCCAGGCTCGTGTTACACTGCTCTTTTATCCACGAAAGCTGTTGGGCTATAGGAAGGCTTTTGGATTGAACAAGCCAGCGCAAAAAGCCTTTTAACCCCAGCGTTTTTCTAATGGCCTGCCCTTGTTTATGTTTTAATAATCCTTCGGTAAACCCGTCTGTGTATAAGTATAA
>JAAEMC010000135.1 GCA_024225895.1 Desulfobacteraceae bacterium
TACCAAATGTTTTACGTAAGTACCCATAAAGCATTTGTACCAAATGTTTTACGTAAGCACCCATAAAGCATTTGTACCAAATGTTTTACGTAAGCACCCATAAAGCATTTGTACCAAATGTTTTACGGTATCTGTAAATTAATAAAATTGAAATTCATGCCAGTGTTACATGCGTTTACCTTGGATCAGGGTTTTTATACTTGACTTGACAAAAAGCAAGTTCCTATCATAAAGGACAGGATTATGTCGCTATGAGTCGTTATTCGCCCCGTATTATGATCAATACCGACAAAAGGAAAAAAAAGAAATAAATCTGTTTTTATATTTAACATTCATAAAAAGAGGGAAAAATGAAAAAAATGACTAAGGATCGGCTCCAAAATTATTTGATCTTTTGTTTTCAAAATACCCAGTCTTTTAAGGGGTTTTGGAAACAATTTAGATCAAGTTGTTTTGTAACGATTCCTAAACAGGTGTTCGGGATATTCATTATTTTAACCATGGCGCTTACTGCAATTCCAGCAAGTGCGGAGTTCTCCACCAGAGATTTGAACAATGAACAAATTATGGCATTATCATGGGTTCAAAATTCTGCGGAATTCAAAGCCCTGGCTCATCAGGCGTTTAACCTGGCCAAACTCAGATGGGACATGGATAAAAAAGGGGGAAAAAAGTGTGTAATTGTTGATGTTGATGAGACCATCATTGATAATAGTGCTTTTAATGCCGGCCTGATCGGAAAAGATTACGGATATGGCAACAGCACCTGGAAAGAGTTTTGCTTTGATGAGTCATCATTGGCGATTCCCGGTGCTGTTGCATTTTTAAACCATGTTGCAGACACAGGCGGAGACATCTTCTACCTTACCAACAGAAAAGCAATGCCTGAGAAAAATATTGATTTAACCCAGGCCACGATGAAAAATCTCAAGGCATTGGGATTTCCCCAGATAGACAAAAAACATATGCTCCTTAGAACCGGTACATCAAAAAAACAGCCCAGAAGGGATTCCGTAACCCAGATGGGGTACCGTGCTGTTCTCTTAATGGGCGATAACCTTGCTGATTTTGATGAGGCATTTGACGGCGATACCATGGATGTCAGAGACAAGGCAGTAGAAGATAATAAGGATAAATTTGGAGATATTTTCATTGTCCTGCCAAATCCGGTTTATGGGAACTGGGAAGGCGCAGTCTATGGTGGTGGGAAATGGTATAAGAAAACAGCTAAAGAAAAATCTGAACTGAGAATTAATACGCTGAGAAGATTTAAATTCTCAAAATAAAGGAACATCATGACCAGTGAACAAACAGAATTGTTACATGCTGCCGGAAAAGCGGCTCGTAATGCATATGCACCCTATTCCAATTTCCATGTTGGTGCTGCTGCATTAACCGAGAAGGGCATATTTGTGGGCTTTAATATTGAAAATTCATGCACAAATCTTGGAACGTGCGCTGAACGCGTGGCCCTGGCCAATGCCAGGGTAAATGGGTGTAAAAATATCATCGGCATTGCCGTTGTTTGTATCGACGCCCCCAAAGATGCCCAGGGCAATATTGAGGAGCACCTTGCAATGCCCTGCGGTGGCTGTCGCCAATGGATGGCAGAGCTTGCACCGGATGCCTGGCTGATAACAAATGCCTCAAAGCGGGTTTATACACTCAAAGACCTTCTCCCGGTCCCTTTTGTATTAAATCAGACAAAAGAGCCGGGATCTTACGGTCAATCGGACAAGAAAAACTAAATAAAAAGGATGATGGATGTCAGATGTAAGAATCGGTGTGATCGGTGGCAGCGGTATCTATGAAATGGAAGGCTTAACACGGATTGAAGAAATTCGTGTAACAACCCCTTTTGGTGATCCGTCGGATTCATTTATTACAGGAGTGCTGAATGGAACTAAAGTGGCCTTTCTTCCAAGGCATGGCCTCAGTCACTGCCTGCTGCCGTCGGAA
>JAAEMC010000136.1 GCA_024225895.1 Desulfobacteraceae bacterium
ACCACCAGAGAATGGGGTCATTTTCAGAAAACCAGGGAAAAATACCATTTTCATATGCCAGCAAAATTCGATCACAGGAAAGATCCCCACCGATACAAAGCAATCCGTCAGACCTGGCAAGCCATACCGGAGGAAATTCTAATCTGTTGGATAACCTGAAAAGGGGCATCTAAATTTTAAAATTAAATTGAAGCTTGTCGTTTTTAAATCCAATGGAAATTTTACCGCCTTTTTCAAGTTTGCCAAAAAGAATTTCATCAGTAAGCTTATCTTTAATTTGTTTTTGAATCACCCTTGCAAGGGGTCGGGCACCGAATTTGGGATCATACCCTTCTTTTGCAAGATATGTTCTCGCCTTTGGAGAGTAAGTTAATGAAATATCCTTAAGCTTCAACATCTCTTTTAGTTCTTTCATGTTCTTGTCAACAATCATTTCCATAACCTGGCTAGAGAGATGGTTGAACTGGACTATACCATCAAGACGGTTGCGGAATTCCGGGCTGAAGGTCTTTTCCACTGCTTTCAAGTTTTGGGAATCTGACTGTTCGATTTGGGAACCGAATCCGATTTTGTTGGCACTCATCTCCCTGGCACCTGCATTGGAGGTCATGATAATGATAACATTCCTGAAATCGGCTTGTTTGCCATTGTTGTCAGTTAACGTGGCATAATCCATCACTTGTAGAAGGATATTGAACAGATCCATATGAGCCTTCTCAATTTCATCCAAAAGAAGAACAGAGTGGGGATGTTTTCGAACGCCATCGGTCAGGATACCGCCTTGATCAAACCCTACATAGCCCGGGGGGGCACCAATGAGCCTTGAAACTGCATGCTTTTCCATATACTCACTCATGTCAAACCGCAAAAATTCAATGCCCATGTTAAATGCAAGCTGTTTAGCCACTTCTGTTTTTCCGACACCAGTGGGCCCTGTAAACAGAAAGGAGCCAATGGGCCTGTCCGGTGCTGCCAGCCCTGCGCGGGATCTTTTTATTGCCGTGGTAAGTGTTTGGATGGCATCATCCTGTCCGAAAAT
>JAAEMC010000137.1 GCA_024225895.1 Desulfobacteraceae bacterium
AGCTGTCAATTCTTTAAGGCTTTTGGCCACACAGGCCAGCCGGTGATTCAAATGCTTTCTTCCCACAAGAAGGGTGTGGCTGATATCACCCAGATCAGTTTCAGAGTTTTTTTTAAAATATGCAAAATGCTGTATGACCTGGGAGCGAAGCTGGGCTTCAGTCTGGGCAGACAGAACCACCAGATAACCTGGCTTCAGGCTGTGCTGCGGCTTGATTCCGGTCCATTCTTGGATAACCATGTGGACATTGGTTCCGGAAAAACCAAAAGCGGAAGTGGCAGCCCTGCGTTTTGCATTTTCCCTGACATCCCAATCCCTGAGCTGTGTGTTGACATAAAAGGGAGTTTTTTCAAACCGGATATGTTTATTTGCCTTCCTGAAATGGAGGGAGGGAGGTATTTTTTTATGTTTAAGGGCCAGTAAAATTTTGATGACTCCGGCAATACCCGCAGCTGTTGCCAGATGTCCGATATTGGTTTTGACCGTCCCAAGGGCGCAATACTGCTGTCTTCTTGTATAATGCTCAAACGCCCGGCAAAGGGCCTGGTATTCAATGGGATCTCCCAATGGGGTGCCTGTGCCATGGGCCTCCATCATCTGGATATGGTCTGGATTGATGTTGAACCGGTCATAAACCTGACGCTCCAGGCGTTCCTGGGAAAGTGCGCTGGGAGCAGTAATCCCGTTTGTATTTCCATCCTGGTTCATGGCACTGCCCTGGATCACCGCGTAAATTCTGTCACCGTCAGACACGGCATCAGGAAGCCGCTTTAGAACAACCAGACCAACACCTTCTCCTGGTACAAATCCGTCAGCTTTCTCATCAAAGGCCCTGCATTTCCCGGAAGGAGAGAGCATTTGCGCCCCATGGGCCAGATGGTAGAATTCCGGTGTGGACTGGACAAAGACTCCGCCTGCCAATGCCAGTTTGGTTTCCCCTGACCACAATCCCTGGCAGGCCAGGTGGATGGCCACAAGTGAGCTGGAACATGCTGTATCCACGGCCACGGCAGGGCCTTTCAGATCCAGGTAATAGGCGATCCTGGCAGGAATGACAGACCCGGCATTTCCCCAGAAGGACTGGGGCGGGCCCGGATTTTTAAACAGATCAGTATAGTCCCCGGCTGTGCATCCGGCATAAATACCGCAGTTCTTGCCTTGAACCCGTTGTCCGGCATATCCTGCATCTTCCAGGGCTTTATAGGCCTCTTCCAGGAAAAGGCGCTGCTGGGGATCCATAAAAGCCGCCTCTGTTCCTGAAATCTTGAAAAAGAGCGGATCAAACTGGTCAATATTATTTAAAAAGCTTCCCTTAAACCGCTGTTTCCCTTCAGAGGACTTTGCATCCCCAATGTCAGCTTTCCACCTCGATGCACGGGTTACCAGATCATTTCCCTTTGAAAGGTGTTCCCAAAAAGCTTCAAGATTGTCTGAATCGGCAAACCGCCCACTCATCCCAATGATGGCCAGGTCTCCATGGATATGGGAAGGAACGCGGGAAGACGCTTGAGAAAGACCGGCGTTCCGGGACTCATTCAATTCTTGCAGCAATAGGGTTTCAGGAACTTTTTCCAGGCCAGAAGCCTTTGGAACCCTGACAACGATTTTCCCGATATTATTCCGGTTCTCCATGAATTCATAAGCTTTTTTCAGTTCATCCAAGGCAAAGATCTTGCAGACTGTCGGACGGATAATATCCTGTTCCAGCAGGCGGATCATTTCACTGCAGTATTCTTTGATCTGTTCTGGATCTTCCACAAACAACTTTCCTATATCCAGGCTGAAAAAGGTCTGATTTGCACTTAGAACCGAAAGATCAATTGTTCTGGCCGATTTCAAGGCTGCCATGGCAATTTCAACATAACGCCCTTTGGGTGCAAGGCAGTTCAAACCCTTTTGGATGGCATCCCCGGACAAGGTGTTTATCACCACGTCCACTCCTTTTCTCTGGGTGAGATCAAGGAGTTCTGATTCAAAATCCTTTTCCAGATAATTGATCAAATAAGAGACACCCTGTTCCCTTAAATAAGAAAGCTTATGTTCTGATCCGGCTGTGGCATAAATTTGGGCACCATAATGCCGGGCAAGCTGCACTGCTATAAGGCCGGTTCCCCCTGCAGCGGTCTGGATCAGTATTTTTTCCCCTTTTTTAACCTGTGCCCTGTGAAACGCATCAATCATTGTCAAGGTTACCACGGGCAGGGAGCAGGCCTCCTCAAATGAGAGGTTTAAGGGCTTTTGAAACACCCGGTCCTTATGGCAGACCACCATACTGGCATGGCAGGCCCCGGCCAATACAACGACAGCATCCCCTTGTTTCACGGAATCAACCTTTTTACCCACACCAACCACGATCCCGCTGGCTTCTCCACCAGGGGTAAAGGGATAGGACGGCATGTTGGGATATAAGCCTTTTACACAAAGAAGATCCGCAAAATTCAGTGAAAAAGCCTGAACTGCGATACAGACATCGTCATCCCCAGGTACCGGTATAATGGACTGGGTGAGTTTAAGATCTGAGATCTGTCCCGGTCCCTCTATAAGGGCTCGGTGATACAGCGCTGTCTGCCCGGAATCACCACCAGGAAAGCCAGGGTCAATATCTTTGGTTAAGGTTATTGCCGGTTCCTCAGCTTCCTGAATTTTTTCTTGGGGCGGTCCATCATCCATCAAACCGGTTACAGCCGATTTATGGGCCGTTAAAATGTAGCCGAGTAATTGGTCAACAGTGTTATAATCAAACAGAATAGTTGTCTGCAATAAAATGCCGCAGGCTTTATTGATCTGGTTTATCAGGTGAACGGCGATAATGGAGTCAATACCGATTTCAGCAAAGCTTTGATCATCAGGGATCTCTGCCAATTGCCCTGGATCCATTTTCAAGGCCTTTCCAATGCATTCTGTGAGAATGGTGTGGACACGACCTTCCAGAATATCCCGGGATACAGGGGCACTTTTGCGAGATAGGTGTTTTCTCCCTGTTCTTTTTGTTGCTGTTTCTTGCGTAGGTAAAACAGAATGCGTTTTTGGGGACACATAATCTGCTTTCCCAGGCAAAGAAGCTTTCTGACGAATGACCCCGTTGCTTTGCCCCAGGATAATCTGCTGACCAAGACGTTGTACCGAGGGTACAGGAAAGTGTATTGGTCCAAAGCCTTCTTGTGTGAGAACCCGGTCCCAGGTTTTTGGGGATAATCCGGGACATCCCGGGATTCGCAGGTCAGTGTCTTCATAAGCCCACCAGCCCTCCAATAATCCAAAGGTCACATGGGCAAACAGTGAACTCCTGCAAAGTTCATTGATAAGGATAAGCCCGTTGCTGCGCAGCAGGGCTTTGGCATTACGCAGGGTCCCGCGAATATTTTTCGTAGCATGCAGGACATTGGCCGCAATCACCAGGTCATAGCGGCCATGCCTTATGTTTTGGGATGCCAGGGATTTTGTCACATCAAAGTTTTTAGTGACAAGATAGGAATGATCAGGGGTATATTGATCTCTGGCATGCATTAAAAAAGCTTTGGAAACATCAGTGTAGCAATATTCTTGGATATGCTCTTTGAACCGGCTGAGCCGTTCCAGCAGAGGAGCTGTGGTTCCACCGGTACCTGCACCGATTTCAAAGATGCGAATCTTTGCTTCAGGATTCTGGTTGCGCCTTTCTTTCAGACAGGCCACCACCATATCCCCCATGATATCATTAAGCAGATCAGCCGGTCGGTTCCCCTTGTAAATCCCTTCCACAAGTTCCATAGAGCCGTTGGGAAACAGGATGTCCGCGACTCTTTTCTTTCCAGTCAAGATCCCGGGCAGGGCTCTAAGACAAGCCTCTGCCAAAACAACCTGAGCCTTGAAGCCGGGTGTTTTTTTCCAGGCAACAGCTTGTTTTTCCCACTTACGCCAGAGGGTATCAAGATCCAGGGTCAAATTTGAGGCTGAATCTGTAATCGGGTCAATATTTTGATCATATAATGGATTGGTTTCAAGCTCCAAAACCCGTGGGGTCTTTTTTAGCCACCTTTTATATAAGGATGGCAGATTTAAATCTTGTCTAATGTTCACAGCAACATCATTCTTTTCATTGAGCAGACCCAGTGATACCAGGGAGGCTTTAAGCAGTGCATGGATCATGCTTTCCATGGCAGTATTATCATCCATGTAATCTGACAAGTAGTCTGCTATTGTTTTCTCCACTTTTGCAGCATGGTCCGGCAAATGGTTTGAAAGATCCTGGATAACCGAAGGGATAGTGAATGGAAATATCTCCATTTTTTGGGACATATCAACCCTGTCCAGGACAAGGGGCCTGTTTGTTTTGATCAAAGCCATTTGATCCACAGGGCTTTGAACCAGGGTTTCCAGGGCAGCCATTCCTTCTTCCGGTTCAATGGACTCAAGACCAATCTTTGCCATGCGGTCCCGGTAGGTGGCATCCGATACGATCCCCGTACTGCCCCAATATCCCCAGTTCATGACTTTGACAGGACAATGCCAGGCCTTGGCAAGTCCTTTGGCATAAGCATCCTTAAAGGTGCATCCTGCGGCATAATTGCTTTGGCCAGGGGCGTTTCCAAAGGAGACCATGGAAGAGAAAAACAGGACAAAATCCAGGGGTTCTTTTTTAAATACTCGGGCCATACAGACACTCACATCCACCTTGGCTGACAATCCAGCACAAAACTGATCCGTGTCCATATTGGCCAGGCTCTTGTCTGCCAGCACAATGGCAGAATGTATCACACCGTGGATCTGTCCGTATTTTTTCTTAATGATCCCATACGCTTTTTCAAGGGAAGATTCATCTGCGGCATCTGCCCTGATATAGTCAGGCACTTTTCCCAGATGCTCCAGTGCAATGATTTTCTGACTGATCGAGGTATCTTTTTTGCGCCGGCCGATCCAGATAACCTGTGCCTGATATTTTTCCATCATATACCTGGTCCAGGCCTCACCAATACCTCCTGCTCCGCCAATCACCACGTAAACACCATTGGAACGATACCCGCTCTTTCCATCTTTGCTTGCAAGAAAGGGTTGTTTTGCAGCCCGGCCTACCGGATTTGCAGAATATGGCCTGTGGGGAACCAAAACCTGGCGGAACCATTTTCTTTTCCTCTGCACCCAGGCACCTTTTTGGGGTGTTGGTATGGAAAACAGGCTTTCCAAAGACCATTGATCAAGGGATGCCATATCTGCTGCCCTAATTTTCCAATGGGGATATTCTGCTGCCATGGTATCAGCCAGCCCAAAGATACCGGCATGGGTAGGATTTCCCCCATCCTTTTCCCTGGTTTCCAATACCTTAGCAGTGATTATGGTCCAGGTAAGCTCACTGACCCCATATCCTGCAACCAAAAAGGCTTTTATTACCTTAAAAAGATGGACAACACCTTTTTTTTGCCCCTGCACAATGGTGCTGTCCCACATAGATTTCAAAAGATGCTGCGGGACGATGAAAACCACATGTTCCAATGGGTCCAGAGCAGTCAAGTCTTTTGCCATCTCTTCCACAGATTCTCCGGAAAATTCGCTTATATGTTTTGCTTTGGGACAAACCCCTGCAACCGCCTTTTCCTGTTCATGGGTTCCCCCAATAATGACGATATTTTCTGTCTCTAAGGAAAGAGGGGCTGACATATCTTTTTCAGGGACAGGGTTCCACACAGGGCTCAACATATTAAGCCCGGTTAGCCGGCTTGTCTCCATGGAGCCATTTTCAGTGAGGGTTTCTTCTTGTGATATTCTTTGTGAGGATTGTTTTTCTTGATAATTTTTGGCCAGGGGCCTGGAAGAAAATCCCTTTATGGCGACACAGACAAGGCCATGGTCATCGCATAGATCCATATCCAGCTTTTGGGTTTTACCATCCTGATTCTTTTTGCCTGATCCGCTGTACCGGATGTGGGCCCACATGGAAGAGGTGCAGGGAGAAAAAATCTCAATAGTTTCCATTTCAAAAGGCAATGAAGGATTTGAGACCGGCTGAAAGAGATTGTCCTGGGCAGTCCTGTCTTTGGCTCCAAGCACAGTTCCCCCTATGGTTAAACCAATTGATGCCTGCAAAGCTGAATCCATAAGGCTGGGGTGAAGAATATACTGGTCAAGGGTGCCGGCAACCACATCCGGTATTTTCAGGTTTGCCAATACCTGGTCCTGCCCTATCCAGAGGGAGTCAATCCCCTGGTGACTCATGCCATAAGCAATTCCCATCGCCTCAAATGCTGAATAACACTGGCCGGCGCTGAGCTGTTCCCGGCATATTTCATCCTGCAGGACTGCAAGATCCAGAACAGATTCTCTGGCAGTGCTGTTTGCCACAATAACTCCCTGGCTGTGGAAAACCTTTGATTCATCGGTATTTCCATGATCTGTATAAATCTCATATTTCACTGGACCCCCGCCCTGGGGGATAAGACTGATATGGACTGTCTCCGGCTGCTGATCCACCCCAAGGGGACGGACCCAGACAACATGTTCCAGCCGGACCGGCATGGGCATTCTTTTGATCCTGTTCATACCTGTTTCAGGCCCTTCAACAGCATAGCCCATGGATGCCACAGCCATCTCTAAATAAGCCACTGCCGGTAATATTTTTTGGCCATGAACCTTGTGGTCCTTTAAAAAGAACTCCTGTCCTGAAAACTGCGAACTAAAACGCAGCCCTGAAAGGCCTGAAGTATTTTCATGCACAAAGGGATGGAAAATTGCTTTCCCGGTGTTGGAGTATCCCGGTGTGATTTGAGAAATCCAGTACCGTTCCCTGGCAAAGGGATAGGTGGGCAGGCTGATTCGGGAGGGCCTGTTATTTTCCTGGAGATTGGTATTCCTGTAAAGCCGGTTCCAGTCAAACTCAAATCCCTGGACCCACAGATCCAGCAATTTTGTAATTTTTCCTTTGTCCAACCATGCATCCACGGTTTTCGCCATGTCTTCATCATGGGAAAGTCGTTTTAAATTCTGCTTTCCTGTATCGGCTCTGCCAAGGAAGTATTCTGGTTTTTTACCATCCCTGGAAAGGAATCCCTTTAATTTTTCCTGTACTTCTTCAAGGGATGCCGCTGCAAAGCCAAGACGTTCAGCCATAGCCTCCCGGCCGGTCTGAAGGGTATAGGCAATATCTTCAAGCTTTAAAGAGATATGGTTATTGGCGTCCTTATTCATCAGGAATGCTTGTGTGTCAGACCGGATAAATGCCAATAAATTTTGAGCATATGCCTCAAGCCGCTCCCTGTTTTTAGCAGAAAGTATAATAAGGGCTAAAGGTGGTTTTATCTTCTGCGCTTTAATTTGCTGGCTCCCATCTTTATTCAGGATGCCGGGGGGCCGGTATTCTTCAATGATGATATGGGCATTGGCGCCACCCGCACCAAAAGAGGATATACCAGCCCTTCTTGCGTGAATCCGCCCGTCGATTTTAAGAGGATGCCATTTGCGCAGGGCCTGGTTTACCATAAAAGGGGTGGCTTCAAAATTAATATTGGGATTAGGCTCTCCGGCATGCAAGGAAGGAACAATCCTGCCATGTTTCATTTGAAGCAAAACCTTGGTGATCCCGGCAATGCCGGCAGCAGACTCGCAATGGCCAAGGTTGGATTTTGCCGACCCAATATAGCAATATTGCCTTTGTTTGGTAAATTTTTCAAAAGCCCTTGTCAGCCCGGCAATTTCTATGGGATCTCCCAATTTTGTACCGGTTCCGTGGGCTTCAATATAGGAGATGGTATTCGGGTGAATCCCTGCCTCTTTCAGCGCCATCTCAATGACACGTGACTGGGCATGGGGGTTGGGCACACTGTACCCGTTGGTCCGGCCGCCGTGGTTGATGGCACTGCCTTTTATCACACCGTAAATATGGTCGCCGTCCCTTTTGGCCTCGGAAAGTCGTTTGAGTATGGCTACACCAACACCCTCACCTGGAATATATCCGTCACCGCCCTTTCCAAAACTCTGGCAATGCCCGCTTGTGGAAATGAATTGCCCAGTGCTCAGCATCAGGTATTTATTGGGATGGATGCTTAAATTCACACCACCGGCCACACCCAGGTCAATATTGCCCTGGCGCAGGTCCTGGCAGGCCAGGTGCAAAGTGGTCAGAGAACTGGAGCACATGCTGTCCACAGTCATGCTGGGCCCTGAAAAATCAAAAATATAGGAAACCCGGTTGGCAATGCTGGCATAACTGCCGCCTACTGCCACAGGGTTCCCCAAAAGGCTTTCCTGGGCGCCAAAGAGCTGGTATTCCCCATACATGACACCTGCATAAACCCCAACCGGCGCTGACAGGGTGCTGTCGTTTATCGCGGCTTTTTTCCTGAGATCTTCCCTGCAATATCCAGCGTCTTCCATGGCCGTCCAGACATGCTCTAAGAAAAGACGCTCCTGGGGGTCCATTAATTCAGCTTCCCTGGGGGAAATATTGAAAAACAGGGGATCGAATTTGTCTGCATCTTTGATAAACCCTCCCCATTTGCTGGTGTGACCCGTAAGGCCGGTATTATCCTCAGTATAGTAATCCTGCCAGATCCAGCGCTCTTTTGGGATCTTAGTAATACAATCCTTTCCCTGGCTCAGATTCTGCCAAAAGGCAGTAAGATCATAGGCTTGCGGATAACGGCCTGAAATACCGATAATGGCAATATCCAGTGCGGTTGACGAGCTGGATTCGTGAGAAACCTGGACATTTTGCCATGAACCCAGGGGGAGTCTTAAATCAGACTCCTGCATTCCAGGGCCTTTTTCCATTTCTTCAGATTCACCAAGAGGTTCCAATAATTCCGGCGCATCCCTGTTTTCATCAAGACCCAACAAGGGAAGGAGGCGCTCTTTGTGAAATTCCAGAAAATATTGAGTGATTTCGTTTATATTGCGGTATTCAAAAAACAGGGTTTTGGATAAAGAGCTGAATGTTTTTTCCAGATGATCGGTTAATTTCATCACTACAATGGAATCAATACCAAATTTATCAAAAGAATCTTCAGGCGAAATCTGATGAGCCGACATTTTCAATGTAGAGGCAAGGACCTGGATGAAATACTGCAAGGCTTTTTCTTTAACATCCTTTTTATCAGATCCGGTTGCCGTTGCAGGGGGCACTTTTGTTTTTAAAATCTGGTCATCGGCATCCATGCTTGTAACTATGTTGGGCTGACCGGTTACAAAGGCGGCTTTCAATCGCGGCAAATCCCCCGACATAACCATTATCCTTGGTTCTTGCGCACAAATGCCTTTGATCAATGTTTCAAGGGCATCCGTGCTCTCCATTGGAACCATTCCTGTTCGCTGCAAGAGTATCTCTTTTGTGGTTTCGTCCATGGGCATACCCCCTTCTTTCAAAAGGGGCCAATTGATGGAGAGGCTGGTTCCGCGGCGATTTTTTGAGCGCACAAGCGTGCTTCGAAACTCTGCATAGGCATCCATGAATGCATTGGCACAAGCATAGTCTGCCTGGCCAACATTACCAAAGACGCCGGCACCGGATGAGAACATCACAAAAAAGTCAAGATCCATGTCACAGGTGGCCTGATCCAGGAAAACGGTTCCCCTGACCTTGGGGGCAAGCACACTTTCAAATTCTCCGGCGTGTTTCTTGATAATAAAATTATCTGCAATCACCCCTGCACCATGGAAAATCCCGTTCAGGGAGCCAAATTCTTCCCGGATGCCCTTGACCAGTTCCCTTACCTCTTTTTCACGGGAGATATCAGCCCTGGAATACTCTACCACAGAACCTGAAGGGGCAAGGGCTTTAATTGCCGCTATCTTCTCATCGGTCAATACTGAACGCCCGGCAAGGATCAGTTTGACATCCCTGGTATTTTCAAGGATGGCCCGGGCTAAAGCCATTCCCAGACCACCTGCCCCACCTGTAATAAGATAGACACCCTTGTCTTTGAACGGAACCCTGGAAGGCTCTGGTTTGTTTGTCATCTCTTCCCATAAGACTATCATCCGTTTGCCCGCGGAATAACGGATGTGGGCATGGTCATAGGCATTCCGGTTTTCCACGAGTTTTTTTAAAAGGCCGGCATGGGTTTCTTCTTTTTCAATTTCAATTATCTGGCCCATGCATTCCGGGTTCTCCAGATGCATGGTCTTAAGCATTGCTGAAAGCCCGCACAAAAGATTCTCCTCTCCTGAGGACGGAATGAGAATCTGAATAAGGGTTTTAGCGCCTTTATGTTTCTTTGGAAAAATATCTTTTATCTTCTCAAAGACCTGGATGGAATATTCTTCAAATTTTTTAGCAATATTTTCTCCCAATGCCTTAAGCCTTATACAGGAAACATCTTTTAAGGCGTCCTTTATTTTTCCGGGTGAAAATTGTTCCAATCCGCATAAGAATACCAGGTGCTGGCGAAAGCCGCTTGTTTCTTTGGCTTCAATGATTGGTAACTCTTTCCAGACCGGGTGGCAGATCAGGGTGCTATTTTTTTCAAAGCCTTGGGTTTGAGACTTTTTAGTCCTTGATAAAAAGCCTTTTATCCTGATGCAGACCTCACCTTTTTTATCGCAGAGATCCACATCAAGCTTTACGATATTTGCATCGGATTTGGGAGCCTTTGATGACCGTATCCAGACCCACATGGTTTCTTGACATTCTTTGTAAATCTCAAGCTCATCCATGGCAAAGGGAAGAGAGGGCGTCAAAACCTTTGAATCATCCCAGTCATCCAAAGTCATTGCAATGGCAGCCTGGAGTGCAGAATCCATCATGCCGGGATGAAGCGTATACAGGCCGTAACCATTATCTGTCAGGGAAGGAAGGGCTATTTTTGCCAATACCTGGCCGTTTCCTGTGTTAATCTCTTTAAGGCATTGGAATTCCGGGCCATGGGTAATTCCTGCTGCTTTAAATATATCGTAGCACTGACCGGGGTTGATATGTTTCTGGTTTATTTTTGCCTCAAGATCTGCCAAATCAAGCAGGGGAATTTCTTTTCGTTCTTCAATGGCGGCGTTACCCTGGGTGTGGACAATGGACCCTGTTTGGTTGTCAGAAACGGTATGGATCTCAAACCGGATCTGACTGTCTTTGGCTGGTGATATCGACAGATGAACTTGTTTTCCATGGTCAAAAACTTCCAGAGGCTGTACCCAGACCACATTCTCAATCTTTATTGTCTTTGAATTGCCATCTTTTGCAACCTTGCTGTATCCGGTGGAAAGAAAAACGGCAGCATAAGCCATTTCAAGAGAGGCCACTGCAGGCAATATTTTTTTACCCTGGATCAAATGATTTTTCAGGAAAAACTCTTTCCCGTTAAAAAAGGAGCTAAAGCTCTGGTGGTATAAATCAGAAGTGTTTTGATGCAGCATGGGATGCAGAAAAGGCACACCGATATTTTGGGCGGTTGTCCCTGATTTAAGGGTTTCAGGCCAATACCGGTCTTTGGCAAAAGGATATGCCGGCAGGCTGATCCGTTGAGGTCTTTGGGCACCATAAAACTCATTCCACGCCACTGCAACCCCCTGACTCCAGACCTGGGCGACTTTTTCAAATTTTCCTTTGAAAATCCACTGGCGAACCATTTCCCTGCCTTCTTCGTCTGACGCCAATAAAGAAGCAGTGCTGCCACTGGTGTCTCCTTTCCAGCAGTGGGATATCTTATTTTCACCCATGACACAGGCCTGTAATTTCTGTATGAGTTCCGCCATATTGCGGACCAGAAAAATAAGGCGTTCATCCATTGCTTCACGCCCCGTCTGAAGTGTATAGGCTATTTCCTGGATATTTTGTTTTCCATTACCCAGATGGATTAAAAGATTTTCAGCAACAGATTTGAGCCGGTCTTTATCCCGGGCTGAAAGGGGAATAAGGATTGGATCTTTGTCATTTGACAGGGTCAGATTCTGTCTGAGTTTCTGGGATGGTATATATTCTCCAACCACCAGATGTACATTGGTTCCGCTATGACCAAAGGAATTCATGGCTGCCAGGCGCGGACAGTCGTTTTCTGCTTCCCAGTCCGTGTTTTTTTTGTTCACATGAAATGCAGATCCTGAAAATTCAATAAGGGGATTTAGTTTGTTAAAATGAAGCAAGCCCGGGATCAGGCGGTGTTTGATGGACAACAGGATCTTGATCAGCCCGATCACACCTGCTGCAGCCGAAGTATGCCCAAGATGGGCCTTGGCACTGCCCACCCTGCAAAAATGTTTTTTAGACGTAAACGTTTTAAAGGCCCTGACCAGGGCATTTGCCTCAACCGTATCCCCCAGTTTTGTTCCGGTACCGTGGGCCTCAACATAGGAGATGGATGAAGGATCAATATTAAATCTATTGTAAACATCTATGATCAAAGATTCCTGGGAAACCCCGTTGGGTGCTGTAATACCGTTGCTGGCGCCATCCTGGTTCAAGCCTGACCCATGGATAATACCGTAAATGGAATCATTGTCTTCAATTGCATTGCTAAGGGGTTTGAGCAATACCATTCCCACACCTTCGGACATGACAGCCCCATCCCCTGCTGCATCAAAGGTCCGGCAGCGCCCTGTAGGAGATAGCATCTCAATATCTGAGAGATTGACCAGGCCATCCTGGTCCATGACGGCAAAAACACCGCCGGCAAGGGCCATGACCGATTCTTGGCTGCGCAGGCTTTCGCAGGCCTGATGGATGGCTACCCCGGAAGAGGAACAGCCCGTATTGATCACCATGGCCGGGCCTTTTAAATTGAGGTGATAGGAAAGACGGGATGCAATGATGGCATCGGAAGCCCCTGTAAAAGAATCATGGCTAAATCCCGAGGGTTCGGCTCCAATGAACAGGCCGGTCCTGGTCTCTTCCAGGGTTCTCGGGTTGTAACCTGCATCTTCCAGAGCCTTCCAGCTCTCCTGCATGACCAGCCGCTGGTGGGGGTTCATGGACTCGGCTTCCAACGGTGAAATTTTAAAAAACAGAGGATCAAAACAGTCCCTGTCCTGTAAAATACCGCCCCATTTGCAATAGGTTTTTCCAGACTGTTTTTTGTTGTGAAAAAAGTTTTCCTGGTCCAGGTAATGGCCCGGCAACTCATCCACCCCATCCCTGCCATTGATTAAATTCTGCCACAGTTCATGGACATTGCAGGCCTTGGGAAATTGGCCTGAAATCCCGATGACGGCGATTTGTGATTGGCCTGCTTTCAGCCTGCTATCGCGGTCTCTTTCCTTGACCCGGAATGGTTCACAAGTTTTTATTTTTTTTGCGCAAGGACTGACTGCAACCTTTATATTGGAGGTATCCGGCTGCTCCTTAACATAATTGTCAAACCCCCGGGGTTCTATTTGATCATCAGCTTTATACCGGATCTTTTTTCCATGGGCCTCCATCACATGACCGGCCAGGCGGTCAACAGAGGTATAATCAAACAAGACAGCCGTATTCATGGATATTCCCATTGCCTTGTTGATTTTTTTAACAAACCCCACCCCCAGGATGGAATCAATACCGTAATCCATAAATGGTATATCCCTGTCAATGCGTGTTACAGAGACTTTCAAGACCTGCGAAAGGGCTTTAAGTATCTGGCTTACTACCCAATCCTTTATATCTTTGCTGCCTTTTTGAGCCATGCTTGCGGTATTGTTCTCACAGGATCCGGCCACTGGTGTTTCAGTGAATTCTTTTTCCTGTGAACCAGGTCCCTGATCTTTTGTGACAGCCTGAAAAACAAGGCCATTGCTTTGGGCTGTAATAATCTGCTGTCCTAAGCCATGGGCTTTTTTGCCCGGGAAAATGATATCTTCAAACCCTTCCTGTGCCATGATCACATCCCAGGTTTCAGGATAGATTCCAGGGCTTCCGGGAATGCGGATATCATTGTCTTCGTGGAGCCACCAGCCTTTGAGAAGACCGAATGTCAGGTGGGAGACCAATGTCTTTTTGCTGATCTCATTGAGGATGATCATGCCGTTTGTCTTCAGGGCAAATTTTGCATGGTTCAGGGTCTGGCGGATATTTTTTGTGGCATGTAGCACATTGGCGGCAATGACCAGGTCATAGCCTCCTGCATCAATGCCCTGGCTCCCGGCTGGTTTTTCCATGTCCCAGAGCTGACAGGTTAAAAAGGGATAGTCCTGCCCATAATTCTCTTTGGCATGGATTAAAAAAGCCTGGGAGATATCTGTATAGCAATACTCCCGGATATTGAATTTAAACTTTAAAAGACGCGGCAGGACGACAGAACTGGTCCCGCCGGTTCCAGCCCCGATTTCAATAATCCGTATTTCGGCATCAGGATCGGCAGCAAAAAGTCTGGCCAAATAACCGTTTACCGCATCTGCAACCACTTCATTGAAAAAATCAGGAACAGGATTGTTCTTATAAACTGCTTCCACCTTTTCCATGGAGGATTCAGAAAAAAGGATATCCGTTGCCTGAACCCTGCCCTGGAGAATTT
The DNA here is from genome assembly GCA_024225895.1 of Desulfobacteraceae bacterium. Classification (GTDB taxonomy): domain Bacteria; phylum Desulfobacterota; class Desulfobacteria; order Desulfobacterales; family Desulfobacteraceae; genus JAAEMC01. Next base: position 14,382 of record JAAEMC010000137.1, read on the forward strand.
CAGGCAGATGTTTCAGGCAGTCATCTGCCAGGATCATTTCAGGCTTTACTCCCGGACCATCTTCCAGGGATTTTCTCTTTTCTTCAAAGGATTGGGGCAGGCCTTTGGACTGTTCCTGCCGGGTTGCGGGATTTACCCTGACCCTGCCTTTTTCCTGCTGAACAAAACCATTTTGTTCCAGCATGTGAAGACTTTCATCCCACCAGCGGTCATAGGCATCAATGACAGCGGCCTTCATTTTTACAGCGGCGATCTCTTCAAATCCAGTGCCATGGACCAATATGCCCATTTCCTGAAGTTTTGCAAGCAATCGTCCTGCAAGCCAAAGGTCCTGATGTTTATCATCAGCCTGTATAAGTTTTTGAATTTTGTCCTGGTAATCAATTGTTTCATTTTGCAAAGCTGCCGGCACGGCTGGTCTTTGGCCATAAATGGATACAATGGCATTTTTATCCACGTTCATCATCCGGGCCACGGGCTTTGAGGCATTCATGCACAACACCTGGTTGAATTTGCCCCCGGGAAAAGACATAGTCAATCCCTGGATAAATCTGTCAAAACAATCAAATCCCTTTTTATCTTCCAGCGACTCAATGGCATGATCCAGGGGTGTTTCTTCAAGTGATGATTTCCAGAATCCCCAGTTAATAGTGCCCACTGGAAATGGTGCATTTTCCTGCAGCGATCTGATAAAGGTGTCTGAAAATGTGATCCCGCATGCATAGGCCGATAATGTGGCTGCCCCTGAAAAAGAAAAGGCCTGGCCTGAAGAATAATAGCACATGAAATCAAGTGCTTCTTCAATGAAAGCCCTGTAAAAATTGATGCTGCCAATGGTTTTGACATCAAGGATATTTAAAAAATCTTCTTCAGTGGTTCCTGCCACTGAATTTTCAAAATCAAAGACAATACCTGAGAAGATGGCCCCGTTTATCCGGCCGAACCTGCTCCTGATTTTATTGACAGCCCCTTTTATTGAATCAAGATCTGTGGCATCGGCCTCCATATAAAATGGAGGATTGCCATACCTTTTATAACTGGCAATCCTTTCTTTCACCACAGGGGAATCATCAGGTTTACGGCCCACCCAGATCACCTGTGCCTTAAAATCAGAGATTAAAAACCTTGTGATCACCCGGCCCACGGAACCGCTGCCCCCAAGGATAACATAGACGCCGCCTTTTTTAATGGCACTTGAATTTTTAAATTCTCCCCAATCAAGTTTAAAAAATGTCTGTCTGTATCTTTTGCCGGACTGGAATTTAATCACTTCTCCCCGGTCGGAATGGCCTTCATCAAGGATCATCTGCGAAAGCCCATGCTTTATTTTCTCATTTTGAAAATCCAGGGATGAAAGATCAATATTTCTGACCAGAAACCTGTGATCACCCTGGGCAATGGCATAGGCAAGACCCGTTACCCCGCCACCGTACGGCTGGGTGGCAGTTCCGGTTACACCATGGTTGTCACATGTCAAAATGTAACAGTCCATAAAGGTATTTTTAGATATTTTTTTCCCAAGTGCCTTGATAAGCCGCAACAAATGAATCTCATGGTCGTGACAAACACGGGTCAGATGATCCAGGTCCACATGGGAGCCTTTTCTTCTTTTGCCTGAAACACCAATAAAATAAAGGCAGTCAATATCCATGCGTTCTAACTGGTCAAAACAGGTATCAAATCCGTTTTTATCCCCTTCTCCATACGTCCACTGGTCAGTGGATATCTGCTTGGTCTTC
>JAAEMC010000138.1 GCA_024225895.1 Desulfobacteraceae bacterium
TATCCACTGTACTGTACCTTTTTTTCTACAAACTTAAACTGAAGAAAAGTAATAATAATAATCAAGGACATGAGCACCACGGACTGTGCAGATGACGAGCCCAGGTTCAGTCCCACAAATCCATCCTGATACACCTTGTAAACCAAAATATTAGTGGAACCGCCCGGTCCCCCCTGTGTGACGGTATGAATGATGCCGAATGTTTCAAAAAATGAATAAATAATATTCATCACCGTTAAAAAGAAAAAAGTCGGAGATAATAAAGGGAATGTGATGGTCCAGAACCTTCTGAAAGGCCCGGCCCCGTCAATGGAGGCCGCTTCAATCAGGGATTTGGGAATGGCCTGCATACCGGCCATGAAAAAGACAAAATTATAGCTTACTTCTTTCCATGCACTGGCCATGACAATCATAATCATGGCATCTGATCCGTACAAGACCGGGTTCCAGTTTATGCCCAACCATTTTTTAATGGCAAGGGCCACAACGCCATAGGAAGGGTGAAGCAAAAAAAGCCACATGATTCCTGAAATAGCTGGTGCAACCGCATAGGGCCAGATGAGCATGGTCCTGACCAATGCTTTTGCTCTCAAAGCCCGGTTGGCCATGGAAGCAATGAAAAGCCCCAGTGAAATGGAAACAAATGCCGTTGCAATACTGAAAACAAATGTGATGAAGATGGATTTAAGGTACAAGGGATCAGTGAAAAGATCCACATAATTGGAAAACCAGACAAATTTAGATCTTTGACCAAAGGGATCACTTAACAAGAAAGACTGTAAAACACCCTTGAAGGCCGGCCAGTAAAAAAAGGTCAGAGTGATCAATATCTGCGGAAATATCAGCAGATAGGGTAAATATTTTGATTTAAAATAAGAGCGTTTAATCATAATTAAAACAAAGAGCCGGAAAGTATCATTAAGATGCTTCCGGCTCTTAATGTCATCATTTAATTATAGGTTTTTTCAAAGTTTTTGAGCTGGGCGTTGCTTCTGGAGGCTGCATCATCCAGTGCTTTTTGCGGGGATTTTTTTCCGTTCCAGACCTGTTCCAGTTCTTCGTTGATTATATTTCGGATCTGGACAAAATAACCCAGTCTCAATCCCCTTGATATCTTGGTAGGGATTGCCCGGTTAAGCTGTTTGATTCCCACTTCCTGGAGGGGGTTGTCATCATAATAGCCTTTGGCTTTTAAAGAATCATAGGCATCAATGGTGATGGGGAAGTATCCGGTTTCCTTGTGCCAGTATTCCTGCATTTCATTGCTGGCCAGAAATTTTAAAAAGGTGGCCACCCCTTTGTACTCTTCTTTTGAATGGCCATTGAGTACCCAGTTAGATGCGCCGCCAATGATGCTGTTCTGGGGGCTTTTCATGCTGGCTTCCACAGGAAGGGGCGCTACATCCCATTTAAAATCCTTAACCGCTTTTTTTAATTTGGCAATGGCGCTGATGGAGTCAATATAAACAGCGACATTCTGGGCGATAAATTCTGATTTGGGGCCCTGGTATTTTTGTCCGCCGTACATAAATCGTTTATCATCTGCCCATGATTTCAAGCGGGTGATATGATTGACCACCAAGGGATTGTTTATCTCAAGTTTGCAGTCAAGGCCTTCATACCCATTGGCTTTGCTGGCAAATGCCACATTATGGATGGCACTGTAGTTTTCAATCTGGGTCCAGGATTGCCATGCCGTAACCATACCGGCCGAAGCGATTTTGGCATCCACGATTTTTTTGGTGATTTCACCCAGTTGATCCCAGGTAATGGGCTCTGATTTTGATAAGGGATCAATACCGGCTTTTGTGAACATTTCCACATTATAATACATAACAGGTGTTGAGGAGTTGAACGGCATGGACATCAGGTTTCCGTCCGCGTTCATATAATAGGAAAGGACCGCCTGAAGATACCTGCTCCAATCCACTTCAAACCCGGCATCTTTCATCAGTTCAAAAACCGGATAGACAGCTCCGGAAAGCATCATGGTCTGGGTTCCGACTTCAAAGACCTGGAGGAGATGGGGTTGTTTTTTTGCCCTGAAAGCGGCAACACCGGCATTCATGGTTTCATCATAATTGCCTTTAAAGGTGCCCACGACCTCATATTCTGATTGCGATTTGTTAAAATCATCAATCATTTGGGCTACTACTTTGCCCCTGGCACTTCTTTGGGCATGCCACCAGTTGATGGTAACCGGTTTAGCAAAAACCGATGCCGGCAATGCAAGACAAACCGCAATGATACAAAATACGAACATTTTCATTAATTTCATTTCATTTTCCTCCTTATCTGCATGATTAAGATTTCAATACTTTTTGAGTCCCTCAATTTGAACAAACCATTCAATTTTTAGAGCATAGCATAAGATTTATTCGTATATTGAATTAGAGTCAAGATTAAACTTGTTTTTTAGAAAAGATTTGCATAATGATTAATTTTGTAGTTTTATGATCATAAAATAATGAACAGATAAAATCGTACAGGGGTTGAATGGCTGAACTCAAGTTTATAGATGTTGTCAAACGGTATGGTAAAACCCAGGTTGTCCACGGGATTAACCTGGATATAAGGGACAAGGAATTTCTGGTTCTGGTGGGACCTTCCGGATGCGGAAAATCGACTTTACTTAGGATGGTTGCGGGACTGGAGGAGATATCCAGCGGCACTATTTCCATCAATGATAAAGTTGTCAATGATATCGCACCAAAGGACAGGGGCCTTGCCATGGTCTTTCAGAATTATGCACTTTACCCGCATATGAATGTATTTAACAATATGGCATTCGGCTTGACACTGAGCAAAACACCTAAAGATGAAATAAAGCAGCGGGTGGATGAAGTTGCGGTGATTCTGGGTCTTGAAGATTTCTTATATCGCAGACCCCATGAACTTTCAGGCGGACAGCGCCAGCGGGTGGCCATGGGCAGGGCCATGGTAAGAAAACCCTCTATTTTCCTTTTTGATGAGCCCTTGTCCAACCTGGATGCCAAGCTCCGTATTCAGATGCGGGCAGAGATAAAAATGCTCCATCAGCGGGTCAATTCCACCATTATTTATGTTACCCATGACCAGGTGGAGGCCATGACCCTGGCCGACCGGATTGTTGTTTTAAGGGATGGATACATCGAACAGGTGGGCACGCCGATGGAACTTTTTTCAACACCGGCCAATACCTTTGTGGCAGGCTTTATCGGTACGCCGCCCATGAATCTTGTTGAATGCAGAGTTCAAAAGAACGGCGATGCCATGTATACCCAATTTGAATCCGGACTTAAGATTCCAGTTCCCGACAAAGAAGGCACCACTTTAGAGAATGATCAAGAAGTGGTTCTCGGGCTGAGAGCAGAAGAAATTACGCCTGTGGATTCCGGTGCGTCTCTCCCGGAAGAGTGGGTGTTTTCAGGAAAGGTCCTGGTTGCGGAACCCCTGGGAAATGAGACCCATCTTCATATGGATGTGATGGGGGTAAACCTGCTGTCCAAGAGTGAAGAAAAACGTATCTTCAACCCAAATGAAAACCTGAAGCTGGGCATGAATCTCAATGAATTGCATTTGTTTGATGCCAAGACAATGAAAGTGGTTTATTAAAATATTCTCTCAGGATAGTTTTTTTGATTACACACTTTATTCGGCAATAATAACTTCTACACCTTTTTTCCCCAGTTTCTTTTTAAACTCGGGCTTAATACCATCATCCGTCACCAGGATGTCCACATTATCCAAAGAAAAGGTTACAAAATTGGATACCACGCCCATTTTACTGGAGTCGGCCACCACTATTACCGGACCCAGGGTCTGTTCCATCATCAGCCGGGCCACTGCCGCTTCTTCCTGGATGGGTGTTGTTAAGCCGAACCGGATACTGACGCCATCGACACCGATAATGGTCTTGCTGCCGCAGACATTTTTTAAAATGGTATGGGTCAGGTCCCCAATCAGGGAGTTGGATTGCCTTCGGTAAAGTCCGCCCGTTAAAATGACCTCGATCTCGGGGTTTTCTATTTCCACCAGGGCATTTGCATTGCTGGTGATAACTCGCAGGCTCTTGCCGGTTAAATACCTTAATACCTGGGTATTGGTGGATCCGGTGTTGATAAGAAGGGTGTCGCCGTCATTGATGAGGCTGCTGACAGCCATGCCGATTCGTTCTTTCTGGGATCGGTATTTCTGGTTTTTTTCTGCATATAGGGGTTCCACTTTTACCCGGTGCCTTAAAATGGCACCGCCATGGGTTCGTTCCAAAACCCCTTTTTTTTCCAATATGTCAAAATCCCGACGAATAGTCAGCTCTGTTACATTGAATAATTTGTTTAATTCAGTGACCTTTACAACGCCTTTTTCTTCAATCAATTTTTGGATCCTTGCCTGCCTATCCACCGGTATTAATGTCTGGGGCATGTTTCCCTCCAATCAGAGAAATAGCTGCTTGATTATATCAAATCCTTGGCTGTCGATAACAATATCTAACAAAATCATATAAATTCCAAGGGGAAATGAATAAAATCAATAAAAAAAGAACATAATTGATTTCAAGCAGTTACGATTTAAAGGTAAACGCAATAAAATTCATGCCAGTGTTACATGCGTTTGCCCTGGGTGTCCGGGAAGTAATTGACTTTAGATAAGTATTGGATTATTTTGTAGTATGCCTTCAGCAAAATGTATGCTGTACCCTTCAA
>JAAEMC010000139.1 GCA_024225895.1 Desulfobacteraceae bacterium
TTAAACAATCATTTGCTGATCTGTTACCGATTATTCTGGTTATCGCTTTTTTTCAGATTTTTGTTTTAAAGCAGCCATTACCGCAAATGGGAGAAGTCCTTTTTGGCGCTCTTCTTGTGGTAGTAGGACTAACCCTTTTTGTTCAAGGGCTTGAAATGAGTTTATTCCCAATTGGAGAGTCAATGGCTCATGCCTTAGCCAGGAAAGGCAGCCTCTTTTGGTTGCTTGGTTTTGCTTTTGCTCTAGGTTTCTCAACTACAATAGCAGAGCCGGCTCTCATAGCTGTGGCTTGGGAAGCAGCAGAAATTGCCGGCCAGGGAGGACTTATTGATCAAAACCGAGAATCCTTAAATAAATATGCTCTTGGACTTCGCATATCTGTTGCATTTTCTGTGGGGCTTGCCATCCTTATTGGTGTTATGCGTATCCTCCGTGGTTGGCCTATTCATTATTTGATCATCGGCGGCTATGTTATTGTTATGCTGATGACCATTATTGCTCCAAAAGAAATTATTGGAATAGCCTATGATACCGGTGGGGTTACCACGTCCACAATTACAGTGCCCCTGGTTGCAGCTCTTGGAGTTGGATTGGCCTCATCCGTCAGAGGACGAAGTCCTCTTGTAGACGGGTTTGGCCTAATCGCTTTTGCCTCTCTTCTACCTATGATTTTTGTCATGGGATATGGGCTTATGATTTTTTAATGAGAAAGGGGTAGTTTAGTGGAATTTATTTATGAGTTCGGTAAAATATTGCTCGCCACCTGTAGAGATGTATTACCTATTATTATTCTAATAGCCGGTTTTCAGTTTCTTGTTCTACGTCAAACAATTCCCCACCTGCGTCGCCTTATTGTGGGTGGTGTTTATGTTGTCATTGGGCTTGCCCTGTTTTTAATCGGGCTTGAAAAGGCTCTTTTCCCTCTTGGAAATATTATGGCTACCCAGTTGTCTGATCCGGCGTTTATTTATGGTCCGGGAGAAATTGTAACCCAAGCAGACTGGAAGGCATACGGCTGGGTGTATCTTTTTGCGGCAATGATCGGTTTTGCAACTACTATTGCCGAACCATCTCTCATCGCTGTAGCTTTTAAAGCCAATCAAGTATCCGCAGGGACTATTAAACAATGGGGTTTGCGAATCACCGTTGCCATAGGCGTTGCTTTTGGAATCAGCCTTGGAACATTTCGAATTGTCACAGGCACACCACTGTACCTATATATTCTTGTGGGCTATATGATTGTTATTGTACAGACCATATTTGCCCCTAAAAATATTATTGCTCTGGCGTATGATTCTGGTGGGGTTACTACTTCAACTGTCACTGTACCACTGGTGGCAGCTCTTGGCCTTGGGCTGTCCGCCTCTGTGCCAGGCCGAAATCCCGCCCTTGACGGTTTTGGCCTTATTGCTTTTGCCAGTCTATTTCCAATAATTGCCGTTATGGGTTATGCTCAGTTAATGCAATGGTCAACGCACCGCAAAACAAAACACTTGGAGAAATAAAATGCGTTTTAAATTAATTCTATCCTCGGTAAAGACAGATATCACTGATAATATAGTTGATGCCGCAAAACAGGCAGGGGCAATCGGGGCTACTATTTTACCTGGCAGGGGGACAGGTATAAAGGAAGCAAAGACCTTTTTTGGTCTTTCTTTAGAGGCACAAACCGATGTAATCATGTTTCTTGTGGAAGAGCATCTTGTAACCCAAATTTTGAACTCAATAAAGGAAGTTGGAGAATTTCATAAGCCAGGGACAGGCATTGCCTTTGTTGTTCCGGTTGAGCAGGTTGTGGGCTTGGAGAGCCAGATAGAAAAATTTGAAGATGAAGTTCAAAAAAGTGGTTTTAAGTAGCTGTGGGTTTCTATTCAATTTTCTCGCTTCCGATCGGCATTAATGATGACATCCTTTAAATATCAATGCCTGACAGCTACTTTGCCGCTCAGGGCACGTTAGCTTCCATTATCCAAAATTCGGGAGTTGGGTTGATATCCGTTGGATTAGCCCTCCCCCGAACCCCTTAAAAATCACCGTGTTCTTATGGTGATTGTTCCTTTTTAATCCTGGTGATGTCAGCGGGCATGGATTCTGCTATAATTAAATTTTTTGAGCTATAGGAATCATCCGCGCAAAGATGGTTGTTGTTTGGGATTTTTTTAGCTTATGAAATAGCATATCCGGTCCTATGACATTAATCTGCCATTGGGCACAATATCCTGTTTGTCTGCGGAAAAGGAAGCTGATATGAAAGAAAAATTGAAAAAAATCTACAGCCATAGCTTGGCAATTCTAAAAGAGGTGGGCATCCTGCTCAGGCATGAAGAAATCCTCAAAATTCTTAAAGAAAACGGGGTAAAGATCGAAGATAAAACCGCATTTTTTTCACCTGATCAGATTGAAACCTGGGTGAGCAAGGCTCCACAAATCTTTACCTTTAAAGCAAGAAATCCAATCTATGATGCGGTTATTGGCGGATCACACCGGCAGTTTGCTTCCGGCTATGGCTGCCCCAGGGTATATGAAATGGATGGAACCTCCAGGGAGTCAACACTCAAGGATTATGTCCGGTTCGCCCAGTTGGTCCATCAAAGCCCCTATTTTAATATTAATGGCGGGATCCTGGCCCAGCCCTGCGATGTGCCGGCCAACCTCAGCCATCTGATCATGGTTTATTCAGCACTTCAGGCTTCGGATAAATGCCTCATGGGATTGCCGGGAAACCAGGAGCAGATGACACAGCTCATGGAAATGGCTGCCATTGTTTTCGGCGGCAAAAAACAATTGGCAAAGCATCCCAGGATTCTTACCATGATCAGTACCCTCAGTCCGTTGCAAATGGATAACATGGCCCTAAGTTCCATTTTGGTCTCTGCCCGCCTTAATCAGCCGTTGATCATGTCCCCGGCACCTGGCGCCGGAACTACAGGACCTATTGACATGGCCGGCAACCTGGCCATGGCCACAGCGGAAGCATTGGCCGGCATTGCCGTTGCCCAGGTGATCCGGCCCGGTACTCCGGTGCTGTTCGGAATTCACTGCTTTGGTGCAGACCTGAGAACCTGCAATATCGCCATTGGATCACCCGCTTATTCCCTCCAGGCAAAATATACTGCAGCCCTGGCCCGGATGCTGAATTTACCCAGCCGGTGCGGCGGGGCAACAACAGATGCCTTGTGCGCCTCCCCCCAGAGCGGATATGAAAGCATGTTTTCCCTGGTGAATGCCTGTCAGAATGGTTCCAACCTTATTGTACACAGCAGTGGGGTGCTGGACAGTTTTGCCGCCATTTCCTATGAAAAATTCATCATGGATCAGGAAATGCTGGATATGGTGCAATATTATTTTAATGATCTTGAGGTCACTGATGATTCATTGAATCTTGATCTGATAAAAGACGTCGGCCCCGGCGGCCAGTTTTTGACCCACATGGATACCCTGAAAAAGTGCCGCACCCACTCCTGGAATCCGCTTGTTGGGGTGAGGGGGAATATCAGCCCTAAAAAAGCCCTGGAAAAATATTATGAGAATATAAAAGCGAAGATGAAAGACATGTTTGCAGCTTATAAAAAACCTGAAATAGACCCGGATATTCATAAGGATCTGGATGAGTATATGATCCAGCAAGGGGTACCGGAAGAGATCTTGGATTCTGTGCAAAATTTTATCACCTTTAAAGGGGAGTAAAAATATGATTCACCAGAATAGAGATATAAATATTAATTATGCTAAAACCCGTAAGAATCATACCTGTTCCCAGAAAGACGTGGCCGGCTATGTAGATTTGCCCATTTTCAGTTGGGCACCGCTGCCTATAGAGAATCCAAGATTTTATCTGCATCTTGGACTGATTTGGCAAGTCCTATAGAGTATCCATGCACTCCTTTGCTTTCATAATACTTGATATCATAACCAACAACTCTTATAGCTCTACTCAGGCCGGCATCCGCTAAAGTTTTTAGGATTTCTTCTGCCCATTTGCTTTCAGCAGGATCATTTAATGAAAAATTGGATATATCTGAAACACAGGTAAATCCAGGGCTTAGTTTTGTAATTTCAGTCCGAATCTGCTGAATTAGTTTTTCTCCTTCTCCTGTGTCAGCAGCGCCAAGTTTGATATAAATCCTGTTCTTTTCTTTATTAGTACTTACCGAAAACATAATATGGCCTTTATTAAGAAGGGTTAATGTAAATACAAAATAGATATGTTTCAATTATCGTATGTTTTTTGAGAACTCGCCCAATTCGTAATATACTGAATATTCGACAATGCAAGGAGTAACTATAATATCAAATGATAGTAGTTTGAACTTATATCAGCAAAATCAATTTCAGTAGAACAGGATAACCAATTTTTCATCCATAGCGATTCCCAAAATAAA
>JAAEMC010000140.1 GCA_024225895.1 Desulfobacteraceae bacterium
AAGGCTCTGAAACTCGGTCTTCGTATAAGCAGAAAAACCAATATGCCTCTTTATATTTTTACACAATTGGAAAATAAAAACAAAGAAGCATACGGTGATATTATAAAAAAAGAAAACCTTGAAGAAAGCCTGGCTGATTATATGAAAACATGGTATGTTTTTGAGGATGGCAAATTTGAGGAAAATCTTTACAAAGTGCCCCATGATTCACTTGTGATATTAGGGGCGTTTGGTCACGGTATCATAAAAGACTTTTTTTTCGGAAGTAAAATGGAGGTTATACAGTCTGTTATTACCAACAATTTCTTAATTGCGGGACCAAAATACAGGGTGGGTACATAACCAATGCTCATGGGAGCATTCCAAAAAAGTAGGGTGTATGAACATGTCATAAAATTCAATATGTTACTCGTTCCCAGGCTCTGCCTGGGAATGCATCCTGCAAGGCTCTGCCTTGCGGGGCGTTTCACAGGAATCCCCGGTATACGAGGCAGAGCCTCTGTAATGCATTCCCAGGCAGAGCTTCACTGCCATTAAGTTAAGGGGGCAGACACTTTAAAGTCCCGTCAGGGACGGCAGATAATAGCCCGGCAATTCATTGCCGGGTGGGG
>JAAEMC010000141.1 GCA_024225895.1 Desulfobacteraceae bacterium
GATGGCCCGTTCGATTTTTTCAAGTTTTTACCATTGAAATGCAGTTTGTTCTTTCAACCCTTAACTCATAAAGATGAATATGAAATCCATTTATTTTGTTGTCCCAGAATCTGAAATTATGGCCAGAATTAGGAAAGCAAAATCTCAAATGGCCAAACAAAATATCCAGGCCCTGCTTTTAACCCACAAGCCGGATATCTTTTATTTCTCAGGTACAGCCCAGGATTGCTACCTTTTAATTGATTGTGAAAAAGAACCTATGCTTTTTGTGAAACGGTATCTGCCCAGGGCAAAAAAAGAATCTTTCTTAAAAACAATTCTGCCCATTGCCTCCATCCGGGATATACCCGAAAGGATCAAAGATTTCCATCACCATTGGCCGAAGAATTTGGGACTTGCCTTTGACGTGGTGCCGGTTAAAGATTATTTATTTTTTCAACGTCTGCTTGATGGATGCGGTCTGACAGACGGGACTGCGGTTATTGACTTCTGCCGGAAAATAAAATCTGACTGGGAACTCCAACAAATAAAGCAGGCAGCCGCAATCTCAAAACAGACCTTTGAGTTTGCACAAACACATCTTGAATGCGGGATGACAGAAATGGAGTTTTGCGGCATCATTGAGGCCTTTGCCAGAAAACAGGGCCATTCAGGCAAAGCACAATCCCGGCACTATCGGGCACAGATTTATCCCTTTCACCTGGTATCGGGAAAAAACGGCGGCATGCCCGGTGCTTTAGATTCACCCTTCAGCGGAACCGGGGTTTCAACCATTTTCCCTTTTGGTCCCGGCCCCAAAAAAATAAAAAAAAATGAA
>JAAEMC010000142.1 GCA_024225895.1 Desulfobacteraceae bacterium
TCCATTTCAAAATTGTTTGCAGCCGGTATTATCCCCGGTCTTCTCATAGGGTGCTCACTGATCATGGTTTCAAGCCTGATATCTCTAAAAAAAGGCTATGGAACAGCATCTGCTTTTTCCATTTTAAATGTATTTGCCACATTCAAACGTGCAATTATTGCCCTTGGCGCCCCCATGATCATTCTCGGCGGAATCTTATTCGGCATTTTTACTGCAACCGAATCTGCAGCAGTGGCGGTTGTGTATGCATTGCTTGCCGGTATGTTTGTATATAAAAAGATTCAATTGAGAGATTTGGCTTCTATTTTTATTGAAGGGGCCATCACTTCATCTATTGTGATGTTTATTATTGCAAGCGCAGCCATTTTTTCATGGATATCGGCCATTGAGGATATTCCGGCGTCTTTGGCAGGATCTCTTTTGACTCTATCGGACAATCCAGTAGTGCTGCTGATGATGATTAACGGTATCCTCCTTATTGCCGGTACATTCGTGGAAACAACCGCCGCTTTGATTCTTTTGGTGCCCATGATCACCCAGATGCTGCCAACCTTAAATATCGATCTGATCCATTTAGGGGTCATTGTGGTGATCAACCTTGCCATTGGGATGCTGACACCTCCCATGGGCATCTGCCTGATCGTCTCCTGTTCGATTTCAAACGATACCCTGGCAAAAGTGAGTAAAAGGGTTTTACCTTTTTTAGCTATTCTTATCATTGATTTGCTTTTAATTACCTTTTATCCGCCGTTGACCATGTGGATGGCTAATATAGTTGCGAAATAGTACCCGAACCCAAAAAGCCCTATTCCTCTATTGCCGGGTTGGGAGTGCTCTTGTCTGGTACTATAAGCCATCTTAAAATAATGTTTCATCTACATAGGAAATAGGATTGTTTTTGAAGGGCATTTAGTGGTACGGGTTGAAAATGTAATATGGGTTCAACGAATTTTTAAGGATATTTTCAATGAAATTTTTCAATGATTTTTCAAGAATTTCCACAGGGTTTGCAAATTGCATCACGACTATTGACTCCCACACACAAGGAGAAAGTACGCGTCTCATCGTCAATGGTCTGGAAGAGATCAAGGGAATCTCCATGATGGACAAGCTCGAGTGGTTTAAATCCAGATATGATCATATCCGATGTTTGTTGACCAAAGAACCCAGGGGTGCCAATAATCTATCTGCCCTGGTAACCGAAAATGTAACACCCAACGCAAAGTTCGGGTTGATATATATGGATGCCAAGCGATATCCGTATCTTTGTGGGCATGCCACCATTGGTGCAGTTGTTACCCTTGCCAGAACAGGTTTCCTGAAATTTGAACCCGGAGAAAGCACCATATATATAGACACACCATCCGGTGTAATGGATGTAACGGTATTTGTCCGGAACAACCGGCTCGATTCCGTGGCCGTCAATATGGTACCGTCCTTTGTTTATGATACGGATCAGGTGGTTGATGTGAA
>JAAEMC010000143.1 GCA_024225895.1 Desulfobacteraceae bacterium
CACCGTAGTCTTTGCAGTTCAAGAACCGGGGGCACCCCTTCAAGGGTTTTATCCCAAAATGATTCCAGGTCCTTAGCCAAGGGGCTCTTTAACAGGTTCTGCTCCCATTTTACAAAATCCGTATATTGGGATGGGGGCATACCAAAGGATGAAATTGAAGCCCCCTTATCAAGCTTGTTATGTGTTGCAAGCAATTCCTCAAACAGGTTGGAAAGTGTCCGGCCATCCCCTGCAATATGGTGCATGACCATTATAAAATAGTAATCACCTTCATTGGCTGAATAAAGGCAGATCCGGACAACAGGCCCTAGAAAAAGATCAAAAGGCTTTTTGGATTCAATAATTAATTTTTCTTGAATGCTTGTTTCATCACAGCCTGGAAAATCCATTTGTTCAACAATCACATCCATGTGGCCATGGATTGTCTGGACGGCTATTTTACTTTTTAATCCATAGGTGGTTCTTAATATTTCATGGCGATCCACTAAAAGCTGATATGCCTGGTTCAAGATCTGATGATCGATGTCAGACATGATCTTGCAGGAAATCAGGATATTATAGGCTGCGCTTTTAGGATGCTTAAGATAATCCAAAAAGATAGCTGTCTGACCCATGGACATGGGATGTGTTTTTTTGCGAAGGCCTGCCTTCTGCCTCAACAAGCTTTTAAGTAACCGCTTTTTTGATTCAAGGGATTGATGTTCTGTTTCAAAAGATCTCAAGATCTTAAAGAACTCCTAAATGGTAATTATAAATAACTAAGCCAGTGCCAAACCTATATCAACCTTTAATTTTCCATCATCTTTATCATTTCCTGGATTTGCTCTTCACTCATATTATCTACATTCTGAAGTTGCTCAAGCAAAGATAAAGAAGAAGAGTTATCTTTGTTCAAAGGGGTGCAAGAAGATGATGCTGTTTTATTCTTTCCTGATATAAGCACCGCTGCTACTTTCTCGCAAAACAAGTTAAGTGGATCATCTTTTCTGAACCACGAAACCGGTATTGAAATCTCCATGGCAGATTCAAGGATATTACGAATTTCAATGGCCATGAGAGAATCTACTCCCTGGCTGACCATGGAAAGCCTATGATCAATCTTTTCTTTTCCTGTAATATTTTTTATCTGCTCCATTACAAAATCAGTCAATCTTATTAGGCGTTGGCCCGGCTCCATATGGCACATATCAATCTTGTTCAAGCTTCCATATTTTATTTGATTGATCTTTTGGATAACCGGATCAAAAACGCCTTTCTGATACTGACTGACCAGCCGGGTTCTTTGAATTTTCCCACTGGTGGTCCTGGGGATGGATTTTATGGGAATCACCCTTGATACCGGCAGATTGAAATTCGCTGCGACCTTTTCTTTTATTGCTTCGGCCAGCGGCACGAATGTTTCTATTTCCTTTTTATGGGATGCAAAAATAATCAATTCTTCAGAGCCTGTTTTTGCATCACTTGCGCCACAGGCAACCACTGAATTTAACTTGACACCGGGAGCTGTTGATGCAAGGCGTTCGATATCCTGGGGGTAAAAATTCATTCCGGCAATGATGATCAGCTCTTTTAACCGGCCGGTGATTATGAGACGTTGATTGCGTAAAAATCCCAGATCACCTGTTTTTAACCACTGATCCCGTGTAAAATTGCATGCAGTGGCCTTGGGGTTGTTGAAATATCCTGAAGAGACACTTGGACCTTTTAAATATATCTCTCCAATGACATCCTGGGCCAGCTGATTTCCTTTGGCATCGCAAATTTTCACTTCAAAGCCCGATAAAAGTCTTCCTTCATCCATATAGACAACGCAATAAGGGTGGCTATCTTCGATATCCTCTACCCTGTTTCCCATCCCAAGGGATCTTATATCTATAAAATGGGTTACAATTTCTTCAGTGCAGGGTGACACCGATACGGCAAGGGTTGCTTCGGCAAGCCCATAGCCTGGCATCAGAACATCTGGTTTCAAACCAAAAGGGAACAATAGGTCTAAAAAAGAATGGCAAACGGTAAGGGATATAGGTTCCGCACCTGTGACAATTAATCTTACACAGGACAGATCCCAGCCATTGGAGGAACTGATACCTGCAAATTTTAAAAAATGCGTGAACCCGAAATTCGGGGAACCCAGAATAGTGATCCGATGTTCATTGACTTTCTCAAACCAGAGGGACGGGTTGCTTACAAACGCTTTGGCCGGCATGATATATTGATTCACATCGGCAACCAAAGGATTCAGGTGCCACCCGATTAGTCCCATGTCATGGGTTAACGGCAGCCAGGAGATATAAGAATCATCCGGCCGGGCATTTTTCGCTTCTAAGAATGAATGGATGTTGCTCAACAGATTCTCATGGGTCAAAATGATCCCTTTGGGATCTCCGGTAGATCCGGAAGAAAATTGGATATAAGCAGTATCGCTGCCCTTGGGGTTTTCTATTTCAACTGCATTTGAATTTGGGGTGAATTCTTCAGGAAATATGCTGCTTTCACAGACCTGGGAAAGCCCCTCACCATGACCCTGTTTAATTAGGTAATGCTCGAACTCTTCATAAACCGGCCGATCAAAGGCTGCAAATGGTCTTTCAAGCACCTGCCATATTTTCAGCAGTTTGTGCCGGTATTCATCAGTATTGGCCAACGTAACAGGGACCGGGATAATCTTACCCATCAGGCAGGCCCAGAAAAGGATCAAGAATTCCTTGTTATCGGCAACCTGGATGATCACTTGATGCCCCGGTTGAGCGCCTGCCTGTCTTAAATTGGCCAAATAAGCTTGGGCCCTGTGCGACAGATCCTGATAAGATAAAAAACTTTCCTGATCTGAATTCGCTATAAAGGTAATGCCTTTACCGGAATTTTCTGAAGATTTCAGAAAATCAATCAAATTTTCATTAAAAGTCATGGGAACC
>JAAEMC010000144.1 GCA_024225895.1 Desulfobacteraceae bacterium
ATCCCATTTTGGCATGTGGTCAATTATGGGACCACTTATCATTTCCCAACGGTTATTTGGTTTCACTACTAGGCTTGGGAAACTTGTTGAACCGGGAGAAGAGACCGCAGATTCCACTGCTGGTATCAGGGTGCTAATGTTTGACAAAGTAATGGAAAAATATGCTGATAAAATGGTCTGTAAAAAAGGTTGTGATGAATGCTGCAGATTTTTAAACCTGTTTGCAGTGGAGGCATTTGCCCTCTCCTACGCCTTTTTAAATATGAACCACGCAAATCAAAAAACAATAACCCAAGCCTGTAAAACAAGCAAAAAAAGCCAAATCTGCCCGCTTCTAATAAAAAATGAATGTGTGCTGTACCCTCAAAGGCCCATCATCTGCCGCACTCATGGACTGCCCATCTATATGGAAAAAGATGGACAAAAACAGGTGGATTTCTGTCCAAAAAACTTCAAAGGAATAAAAGGATTTGGCAAAGAGGCATTATTAAGCATAGAGCAGCTTAACACGACACTGACCGCTGTGAATGCCCATTTTCTTGAATCCATTGAAACGGATTCCCCCCTGCCGGACAGAATTCCGATATCAGAGGTGTTTTATCTGCTTGGATAAAGCTATAATTCAACCAATACCGTCTTTCCTATCCAGTGGTTGCCTTCTTTTTTGGCCAGGACAAGTTCACTGCCGGTTCCGCATGCAGCAGCAATGCATTCACCCTTTTCATTGAAGATAATGCTCTTTCCAGCAGACACCCAGCCACCGGTTGGTCCGCCATGATTTGCCATAAGAACCGCCATGCCATATTCCATGGCATATCCTTTTAACATTCCGGTATCTTTTAGATATCCCTGTTTTGATATCAACACACCTGCGGCGTAGATATGGGCACCGTTTTGGGCTGCGTTTTTCACATGTTTGACATGGGTTGTATCCGCACAGATGGCCATGGCAATTCTCCGTTCTTTAACCGGCAGAATAAGGTCATCATTTCCACTTTCAAAATAATGCTTTTCCTCACCATGGAGAAATTGCTTTTTATACACTTTTATGTGGCCATCAGGTAAAAACAACAGCTCCCCGATATAGGGCTTTTTCCCCAGGCTTTTAACGGGTGCGCCTGCAGCAATGAGCATTTGATGCTTTTGTGCCAGATCCTTCAGGGGAAAAAGGCAAGAATCCTTTTCAGAAACAGCACAGGATTTTGCCAGTTCAAGTTCATAACCCGTCAAAGAAAGCTCCGGGAACACCAACACATCGGCGCATTGCTCTGCTGCCTTCTCAATAAACCTGGTATGGTTTGAAATATTGCTGTGGATGTCCCCTTTTTCAGACAGGCTCTGCGCTGCCGCCATGGTAAATTTTTGCGTCATCATTGTTCGGGGATGAAAGTCAAGTCGGAAGCACGGACCAGTTTGGCCTGCTTTTTCAAATTGGGTAATTGTTTTTGAAGTACCTCAAGGGTGGTAGAATAAGGATGGCCGATACCGATGGCTGAGCCGTTTTTACGGGCAATGCGCAAAAGCTCTTTAAACTGGCCTGTGATATATTCGACTTTTTGAAAATTATCAAGGAAGACATCCCTCTGCCCGAATTTCAATCTCAGCAGCCTTGCCGATGCCTTGCATTGGGATTGGGGAGCGGTCTTGGAATCAATGAAAAACAAATCTCTTTTCTTTAAAATGGTAAATATCTGGTTCATTTGGCTGGAAGCAGATGTAAGTTTGGATCCCATATGGTTATTCACGCCTACGATATTGGGAACATTGTTCAGGCTCTTTTTGAGCTGTTCTAAAAGGGCATCAGGTGACATTCCGGATAAAAGTGCGCCCGGACCTGGATTAACTTTTGGATATTCAACCGGTTCCATGGGCAGATGCAGCATGAGTTGTGCTCCACTTTTATTGAGCGCTTTTGAAAGACTTGAACCAAAGGGTGAAAACGGAAGAACAGAAAAAGTAATATTGGAATTCAAATCCATCAGTGCCTTGGTTATTTTTTTATCATACCCGATGTCATCTATGATAATGGCAATCTTAGGGGTTTTATCCACAACCTTTGCCGGTGGTTTTTTCTCAATGACATCATCCACATCTTTGAAGATTTCATATTCAATTTCAGGCTTGGATTTTTTCTTGTGTTCTTCGGCAGGGGATTTGGATAATTCCCGTACAATTGAAGGCTGTTCTTTCTTTATGGGCGCCGTTTGTTTTTTGACAATTTTTACTGTCTGCTTTTTTTCAGGGACTGATCTGTTTTTATTCAGATAAATATCAGCAATCATGGCCACGGTAAGACAGATGGCAACAAGAACGGCAATCCCTAAAAAAATCTTTTTCAGTTCATCGCCGATAGGGGGCTTTTTCTTTTTTGCGGTCCTTGTTTTTCTCTTTGCTGCTGCTTTCTTTCTGGGTTTTGACTTTTTGGGTGCTGCCTTCTTTTTAATTGCCATTTACTTTACTGAAAACTCCATAGCTTATTAAAATATC
>JAAEMC010000145.1 GCA_024225895.1 Desulfobacteraceae bacterium
AAATTGCAAAAACAATACAAGAAGCTTTAGACAAATAGTACATGGAATTTAAATGGCAGGTATGCTCGATATCTTGTAGTTGAGGAGAGAATTTTAATACACACTTGGCATTCAGACCCAAATCCACCATCAAATTTCATAACATGCCACAATAGCAGAAAAAAGCACATCCCTGGCCACATCAAGGACGATATGAAAAAAGACGAAGACATAGGCATCATCCCCTCAAAGGAAAGCCACTCGCCTAACCGAACCCTGTTTATTAAGACCTATGTTAAGTTATGTGTGCCGTTATCCGTTCTGGGCTTTATTTTTTTCGGTATGCTGAATGGTAATAATGGTAATACCCATACCTGATTGTTAAAATCCAATTTTTCGCTTTGGCCTTTCATCGTTCTCTAACACCCTATCCAGTAAATTTCTCAAAAATACTAATTATGATGCAGGCG
The DNA here is from genome assembly GCA_024225895.1 of Desulfobacteraceae bacterium. Classification (GTDB taxonomy): domain Bacteria; phylum Desulfobacterota; class Desulfobacteria; order Desulfobacterales; family Desulfobacteraceae; genus JAAEMC01. Next base: position 450 of record JAAEMC010000145.1, read on the forward strand.
AGTGATCCCGCAAGGAATCTAACATAGGTTTCCAATGTTTCCGAAAAAAGAGAGGTCTGCTTGAATTGGATTCTACCCTGTTTTACAGGCTTTTCGAAACATTTGAAGATATTTATCTTTGTAGTTTTGAGGTTTGGAACCATGGCAGTGGTACCTACCAGTCTTTTGGTTATTATGTCATCTCGTACAACATACTTCTTCTATAATTTCAGACAGATGGCTTTATGGATGGACATTAAGTAAAAAACATTTCTAATAAGGATATTTTTTCCCTTGACTATTTTTTTTGTTTTGGCTAATTTCTGGACAATCGACATAATACAATCGACAGGGGAAGACAACACCATTTCTGAAATTACCCTAAAGCTTGGTTGATATGTGATAAAAAAAATTATAATCGGCGAAAACGGACAAAGGAGTGAATAATGAAAAGCATCTATGAAACCATCGACTTAACCATAGACAGGCTTTTGTCTGCAATGGGATTGCTTTCGGTTGGTATCATGATATTGCTTTCGTTGTTTATTTCAACCCAGGTTTTCTGCCGATATTTCATCAGTATGCATATTCCAGGGCTCTTTGATTTGTCTATATATTCTCTGATCATCTTTACTTTTCTTTCAGCAGCATATGCTTTGAGAGAAGGCCAACATATCAGTGTGGATTTTTTGCTAAACCACCTGTCTGATGGTGCGAAAGCAGGGTTTTTAATAAGTACACATATTGCCGCTCTTTTTTTTATTATTATCTTGGGCTGGGTGAGTTTTGGATGGGCCTGCAATTCTTTTTCATCCGGTGCAATGACCATATCTGAGACACCGATACCCAAAGGAATTCTTATATCGACTATCAGCTTTGGGTCTCTGCTTCTTTTTTTGCAAATGATTCGGTTGATTGTTTCATCATTCATTCAATTTTCCTACTTATTTAAGATCAAACATTTTTTCTCTGATAAATGGAATAATCCCTTTTTTTTCATGGCTCTTTTCATTAGCGGACTAATAATAGGGATAGTATTAACATACTATGTGAATGAGATAGCCGGAATTTGTTTCATTGCTATGGTGGCCTTATTATGTGGGATGCCGGTTTTCCTTGCTTTAGGCTTTGTAGGAAGTATAGGCATGTATTTGTTGATAGGTGAGTCAACGCTGAAACAACTGCCGTTTCTTGCATATAAATCAGTCGAAAGCTTTCCATTGACCTGCCTGCCGCTTTTTATTATTGCCGGAATAATTATGGAAAAAGGGAAAATTGTTGATGAAGTTTTTTCATTTTTCAGATATTTTGCAGGTAATTTTGTCTCAGCCCCCCTGGTATCCACTATTCTGGTGGGCGGCTTTTTTTGCGCAATCAGCGGATCAAGTGTGGCCACAACTTCACTTATCGCAGCCGTTTCTCTGCCCATACTCATCAGCAATGGATATAAAAAATCAATTTCAAGCGGTGTGGTCGCCGGTTCGACAATCGGAACGGTTATTCCCCCTTCCATCGGGTACGTCTTATATGGTGTAATTGCCGAAGAATCCATTGGCCAGTTATTTATTGCCGGTATCATACCCGCAGCCATGATATTTGGTTTTTATTGCCTGTATATAATAATTCGTGCCAGGATTAAGGTCGCCTCCTTGTTTGAAAAGGGACAGGTCCCTGAGAAAATAAATAAAGATGCAGACGATGCCGGGGATAAAATAAACCTGTTTAAGCGGGCATTTTGTGGTTTGTTTGCCCCGATATTTGTACTTGGTGGAATTTATTTAGGTATATTCACTCCCACCGAAGCTGCTGCCATTATGGTTATATATGCCATT
>JAAEMC010000146.1 GCA_024225895.1 Desulfobacteraceae bacterium
AGCGTTCCGGCATGGCCGGGTCTATCTTACGGTTTCAGACACCGGCAAGGGAATTACCAGAAATGAAGCCAAGCAGATCTTTGATCCCTTTTTTACAACCAAGCCCGAAGGAACAGGGCTGGGACTTTCCATCATTCATCGCCTGATAGATACCTATGACGGTATGATTGATTTTGAATCAGAACCAGGCAAAGGAACCATTTTTACATTAGTTTTCAGAACATCGGGACAGGAAACCGAGGCAACAAAATCTTGACAATCCCCCTTTAAATACGCTAACTATACAGATTTTGTCATGGGCTTTTAAAAAGCTTAAATGCATTGCTGTTACGCTTAAGGAAAGTTTGAAATTATGGATAAAGAAAGCAAGTTGTTACAAGTTCGAAAAGAAAAAATCAATGAATTAAAGGAAAAGGGGGTCAACCTCTATCCCAATGATTTTAAAATTTCATGTTCAGTTAAATATTTAAAAGAGACAATTGAAAAAAGCCCAGACATTTTGGGTGAAGAAGGCGAACAATTCAGTGTGGCCGGAAGAATGATGGCCATTAATAAAATGGGGAAGTCTTCTTTTGTCCGGTTTAAGGACGGGTCAGAACAAATGCAGGTTTACCTTCAGAAAAATATATTGGGAGAAACGGTTTATAACCTGTTTAAAAAACTGGATATTGGTGATTTTATAGGCATAACAGGACCGCTTTTTCAGACCAGAACAGGGGAATGGACCCTGCTTGCCAAAGAATTCAGACTCCTGGCTAAATCCTTCAGACCCCTGCCTGAAAAATTCCACGGGATCAAGGATCCTGAGAAAAGATATCGTCAGCGCTATCTTGATTTGATCATGAATGCGGATTCCCGGCAGGTTTTCATAAAAAGGAGCAAAATCGTTTCTGCCATGCGCTCTTTTTTTGAAGAAATGGACTTTATGGAAGTTGAGACACCCATGATGCAACCTGTGCCAGGGGGCGCTGAAGCCACTCCCTTTAAAACATGGCACAATGCTCTGGGCATGGATCTTTTTTTAAGAATTGCTCCGGAACTTTATTTAAAACGGCTGGTAGTTGGCGGGTTTGAAAAGGTTTTTGAAATCAACCGGAACTTTCGCAACGAAGGTGTGTCTACCCGGCATAATCCCGAGTTTACCATGGTTGAATTTTACTGGGCCTATGCTGATTATGAGGACCTAATGGATTTGACAGAAGATATGTTTTTATCCATCGTAGAATCGGTCGCAGGAAAAGCAGCTATTGAGTATCAAGGTGAAACCATTGATTTTTCTAAAGGCTGGTCAAGAATTTCAATGATCGATTCTTTGCAAAAAATCGGGGGCATCGATCAATCCATTTTAGATGATACAAAGGCGCTGTTAAAGTTTGCTGAAGAAAAGGGAATCCAGATTACCAAAAAAGACCGTCACGGCAAAATTTTAA
>JAAEMC010000147.1 GCA_024225895.1 Desulfobacteraceae bacterium
TTTGATCAACCTGAAATCGCAAAATGGCAGAAAACCATGAGAGATTCATTTCAAGATATGTTTGGAAAGATTGATCCGGATTTGATTAAGGCAATCAATTCTGCAAGGTAAGATATCGTAAGCAAACTTAAAGCATAAGGGTGGATTGAAATGAATAACGGTAGCCATGAGCGAAAAATTTACAGGATAATTGAACTGTTTTGCGGGTTACTGCTTTTTATTGCCGTCGGTATAAGTCTTGGCGAAATTGTAGGCCGCGTTTTTTTCCATACGACGTTTGATTTTATAATTGATTTGCCTGTGTGGATAACGGTATGGGCAATGCTTCTTATCAGCGGCCCCCTTATTGCTGAAAACGGGCATGTTTCCATCGACTTTATAGTCAATAGACTTCGTGGCAGAGCAAGGCTCTTTTTGGAGTTATTCAATATTACGGCCACTGTGATATATGGCCTTGCAGTTACAATTGGCGGTCTTGCCTTGATCCGTATGCTTTATTTACGGGAAGCGGTCTTCCCAAAATACATTCCCATCCCTAAATGGATAGTTGAACTGTGTATCCCATTAGGGATGGGAATTTTTACCATTGTAGGAATAATTGAATTTTTTAAAATAATTAAAAAATATAAATAAATATTATTAAAAGCAGTATCTGCTTCGGAGGCTGAATTGGATTATTTTGTCTATATTGGAATGGCCTTGATGGTTGTTATGTTTTTGAGTGGCGCCCCTCTTGCGATTGCCTTTGCATTTGGTTCCAGCATCATTGCTCTTTTTTCCATGGGAATGTCTTTTGAAGCACTTGCACAGATTTTTTTCTCATCCATTAACTCCTACCCACTTCTGGCCTGTCCTTTTTTCATACTTGCAGGAAACCTGATCCTTAGAAGTGGTGCAATGCTCCCTTTGAGCGACTTTGTTAAATCAACATTCGGTACATTGCCCGGTGGTCTGGCTGTTGCCGGAATCATTTTTGCAGCATTTTTAGGCTCGATATCCGGTTCTGCGGCAGCCTGTCTGGCTATCATCGGCACTGTCATGGTGCCAATATTTGTAGAAAACGGTTATGACAGGCCTTTTGCAGCAGGTCTTGCTGTCACCTCTGCTGAGCTGGGACTTCTCATACCACCGAGTCTGTTTTTTATTATTTTCGGTGCATTAAACCGTATCTCTATTGTGGATCTTTTTATGGGGGGCGTCGGTATGGGCCTTCTTACCGCTTTTTTTATGTGCATTGTAGCAGTTGTCATCAGTAAAAAACGAAAGTATGCCACCATGCCAAAATCATCCTGGAAGGTTAAGAGACAGGCTTTCATTAAAGTTCTTCCCCTGATCTTTATGCCGGTCATTGTCCTCGGTGGAATATATGGCGGATTTTTCAGCCCGACACAAGCGGCATCTGTTGCAACGCTCTATTCTTTATTAATCGGATTGTTTGTGTATGGTGAGCTTGACTTTGAAGGGATAAAGGAAGCAACGATAGACACGGCGAAAATAAGTTCGATGATTTATTTTCTTATTATCGGCTCCGATCTGATGGGGCGCATGTTTGCCTATATAGAACTGCCCCAGATGATTACCGAGTATGTAGCAGCAATGGAATTAGGACCTCTTGGCTTTTTGTTCATGGTCAATGCCGTCCTGCTTGTTATGGGTTTTTTCTTTTCAAGTCTTCCCATGGTCATTATTGTACTTCCTCTTTTTATTCCCAGTGTTATAAGTCTGGGAATTGATCCGGTTTTTTATGGTGTTCTTGCGGTAACAAATTCATTAATAGGTGAGATAACCCCGCCCATGGGACCTCAATTATGGATTGCCGCGCCTGTCTGTAAAGAAAAAATGGGCGCGATTGCAAGGGAAGCATGGCCGTTTCTCGGAGCATGGGTAGCAGCCATGATCACAGCCACAATATTTCCTGATATTGTTATGTATCTTGTGCGTATGTTCAGATAACAATAGGCAGTGATCTTTCTTCCAAAAATGTAAAAAAATGTCATTAGAGCTATGTTTTTGGGGGTAAAATAGGCCTTTTAAGAGATTTGATCTCAACAATAAAATACTGCGGATGAAACCATAGATGTTCAACTTTATCAAATTACATTATATGACCTAATCGCTACATCATGAAGCATTCTTGCTAAACTATTTATATATAAAAAATTCACGTGGTATGTCAGATTTAACCTTATCGAAGCCATAAAGCCAACGTTCTATATTCTTACCTTACGTTAACTTTTTGCTCCTGACATTGAATGAAATTAATTTTAAGGTCCAGAGATATTCAGCCAGGGGGACTGTTTCTTGTTTGGAAATTATCATGATGGATTCACCCTGAATGTTTAACGGAACCCTAAATTGAAATAATATAAAGAAATCTTTGACTTTATAATAAGGGCTGCTGTATGTTATAAAGAACTTTATAACATAAAGTTCTTTGCAACAATAATTAGCAAGTGAGGTGCAAGATGACAAAGATGAACGAAGAACAAATTGAAAAACTTTTAGAGGACATTTCTTCCATCAAATCTGTCTTACGGCAAAACCGGCCGTTGGTGCAAAAGATTTTTGATCCTGCTCCTTTGAGGAACCTGTTATATGCATATAGCCTGACCTTTATTGTCTTCCCGCTGCTCTTTTATTTTTCCATCCAATATTATGGTGGATATGATCTGATCCCTGAAGGTATCCGGACCTTTTTAATTGGCGTGTCATGTTTTACTCTCTTTTTTCTGGCTGCCATAAAATGGATGAACCGGGCGCTTTTGAAAATGGCTGGCATGATTTTTACAGGTCGGTTCGGCCATTTAATTTTTCCCAATCTGATTTTGGCTGTCTTTTTATGTTTCATCCTGGCCAGACACGGCCAGCACTATTATATGGTACCTGCCTTTGCTTTCTGTCAGGGGATACAATTGAATTTCTACGGTTGTATCACTGGTATCAAACGCTACTTTTTAGCTGGGTACTGGTTACTAATCACAGGGGTGATTGCCATTGTTTTTACATCGATTTCCCCAATGATTCACCTGGCGCTTACCCAGGGCATTGGCTGGATTCTTCTGGCACTGCCCATTAAGGAGGAGGATTGATGCGTGGCAGAAATTGATAAAATAATCCATGAAAGAGTCCGGCTCCTTATTCTCACATATCTTGCCAGCAATGAGCAAAGCGAGGTCAGTTTTACGGAACTGATCGGCTCCCTGCACCTGACTTCCGGAAATCTTTCCATTCAGTTAAAAAAGCTTTCTGACGTGGAATATGTACAAATCAACAAGACCTTTAAAAACAATAAGCCCTACACAACGGTCTTTATTACAGAAAATGGAAGCAAGGCGCTACAGGCCTATGTGAAGGAGATGGAACGCATTATTAATGTGTTAAAGAAAAAATGATTCTCCTCCTCTTTTTTTATTTGTTTGCAATGGAGAACCTTCCAATGGAAGATTTCATGCTCTATTTAGCAATTTTTTACAATACGCTTTAATGGTAAATGATTACGGTGTGATGAAACTATAAATGGTTGGATTTGATGTCAAATGGAAGCGGCTAAAGATAGGTATTTTGCTAGAAACGCCACCGGAGTTGCCCTGGTTGAATTTTTCTGGGGACTTGGATTCCCGGTGGTTATGGAATCGACCTTTTTACAGATTTTTCTTAAAAACCTGGGGGCCTCGGATTTTTTGATCGGACTGGTACCGGCCATTTTTATATTGGGAATTTCTTTATCACCGCTTGTTTCAAGCTATCTGATCCGGAATAGGGAAGAAAAAAGAAGCGCTGTTCTTGCCCTTCACATTATTTCTTCCTGCACCACCTTGTTTTTCGGGCTCTATCTTTTTTTGGTAAAAGACACCGCAATGATTATACCGGGATTTTTCGTAAGTTATGTGATTTTTTCCATGTGCATTGGCTTAACTTTCCCCATATGGCTGGATTACCTGGTAAAAATTTTCTCTGAAAAAAAA
>JAAEMC010000148.1 GCA_024225895.1 Desulfobacteraceae bacterium
AAGTTTTTTATTTGATTGTAAATTCTTGATTTTAGTGTATAGTAGCTGCCCATATTTAAGTAAAAGCACATTGCCTTAAGAAATCAATTTTTCCGAGGGCTCTCCTCGCTAACCTCGTTGTTTTCCCTAGCATCGTTTGTTGCCGTTGAAGTTTATGCTGATTACTAATAAAGATAAAAAGTATGAAACTTTTGTCGGAAATAATGTCAAACACTTTGTTTGCTAATGTCAGGCATCCTTCAACTGTAATTTATGAATCCTTTATTTGGAAAACCAATATAAAGTCCTGGCAAAAATAATTTTAAGGAGTATACATGCGTTTTAAAGATTTTAATTTTCATCCAAAAATAAACATTGGCATTGATGCCTGTGGTTATATTAATCCCACACCTATCCAGGAAAAAGCCATTCCCCCAATTCTTGACGGCCAGGATATTTTCGGGCTGGCGCAAACAGGTACCGGGAAAACAGCAGCCTTTGTCCTACCCATTCTTCAAAAGCTTTTGGACCGCCCCCGTAAAAAAGAACAGGTCTTAATCATGGCGCCGACAAGGGAATTAGCTGAACAGACACATGAAAATATTGTAAAACTGGCAAAAAAAACAGGCCTGAAGAGTGTCGCCATATATGGCGGTATAAAAAAACAATCCCAGATCAGAATCATCCGTTCAAAAGTCCAGATCATTGTTGCCTGTCCGGGCCGCCTTCTGGATCTTGTCAATGACAAGGTGATCAGACTTAATGCAATTGAAATGCTGGTTATTGATGAAGCAGACCAAATGTTTGACATGGGCTTTCTTCCGGATATCCGCCGAATCATTCAACAACTGCCAAAGAATAGGCAGTCTCTTATGTTTTCAGCTACTATGCCCCGGCAGATCCGTCTGCTTGCAGAAAAAATGCTCCAACAACCTGTTACGGTCCAGGTAAACCATTCTGTGCCGGCGCCAACCATTTCCCATGCCCGCTATTCCATTGCAAAAGAGCAACGGACACTTTTGCTAAAGCATCTTCTCCATGAGCATGAAATGAAGAGTGCCCTTGTATTCACCCGTACAAAACACAAGGCAAAAAGCCTGGCCAGGCAATTGGAAAATGCCGGATACAGTGCAACCTCACTGCAGGGCAATCTTTCACAGCAAAAACGCAAAATAGCGATGGACGGATTTCGGGACGGCAAGTTCAAAATCCTGGTCGCCACAGATATTGCCGCCCGTGGTATTGATGTGCTTGGAATTTCCCATGTCATTAATTATGATATGCCGGATACGGTAGAAACATACACCCATAGAACAGGCCGAACAGGGAGAGCCACGCAAACCGGGCAGGCGTTCACTTTTTTCAGCCAGGCAGATAAAAAAATGATTTCTATGATTGAAAAAAACCTTGGCAAAAAGATGAGCTGCAATCCATCACCGCCTTTTGAACCCGCGGCAAAAAGCCATGCCCGAAAACATAAAAACAAAAATTTTTCCCATCCGGCAAGAAGAAAAAAGAAAATTGCCAAAGCGAATCACGGCAAACAGCCCTGCCTCTGGTCAGAATCGCTGACCCAGGCATTGGCATAGATAACTTGTTTGTATCTGAAACCCAAGATAAATGAGGAAAACAGTCATGGCTAAAAATAAATACACATTTCAAAAACGCCAAAAAGAACTGGCAAAGAAAAAAAAGAAAGAAGAAAAAAGGCAACGGAAATTGGAAAACCGTGAAAAAGCCACAGGGGAAACAGAAGATACAAACCAGGATGATCAAAACCAGGATGATCAAAACCCATCCTGAACAACACCAAGTCAGAATCCGGATATTTTATATCCCTGATGCTTTCATCGGCAAAATATTCAAGGCTTTCGCGATACGCAGGTACTGCAAAGCCTTGATAACACAACTGATGGAAGGATCAGACATCCTGCTGCGATGCCCTTGAAAACAAAAAAAGTAAAGGCCCTGGCTTTGCATTATCTTAAAAAAAATCCACTGGCATGCCGGACACGTCACCGATAAAATGCCCATTTTTTTTGCAGGGATCATCCGATTAGTCCTGCCCAATGCAAAAATCATTCACTGCAGACAGGACCCCATGGATACCTGCCTGGATTTTCATAAAAACCAAAAGACAGATTTCAACAGCCAGCGCCATTCAGGTGAGAAGACTCATTTACAATGATTCGGTTTATGACTGGAAGCGATATAAAAATCTGCTTAAACCGATTTGCTTTTTAGTGTTTCCTTTGATTTATATTGTTTTTTGAAAACAAATTTTTTCAGAATCACTATAATGATTTCTGGTGGAGCCTGAAATATTTCTCCAACAGCCGCCGGGTATCATTGATATCTTCTGTCAGCCAATGAACCACTTCTTCAGGATCTGCATTTTTCATACCCTTTATCATGGCTTCGTGGAACAGGATGTCTTCCCGGTTACTTAGGACATCTTTTTGATCCATAAATACAAACAAATAGGGGCTGAACCTGTCCCATAAAAATGAGATCATTTCAAGAAGGATGGGTTTATTCGCAGCCTGGTAAATCGTAAAATGAAATTCGCGATTGATGCCAAATAGGCGGCCGCCCCTTTTTCGATCATTCCAGGCAGCCACATAGCCTGCATGTATCTTTTCCAGTTGACCAATGATTTGGGCCGGAGGATTCAAGGCCGCAGCCCTTGCCGCTATTTTCTCATTTGCAAGCCTGATATCCAATAATTCCCGCATGGCTGCCAAAGACAACTTGGATGCATAGGTTCCCCTGTTCTTGACAGAGTAGACCAGCCCCCTGGCTTCCAGGCGGGCCAGGGCCTCCCGCACAGGAATTCGGCTCACATTTAAATGCTGTGATATTTTTTCGGGTATAATCTTTTCCCCAGGCATAATCTGGGCAGATGCAAGGGCTCTGAGCAGTTCAGAATAGACAAGATCCAGTGTGGATGAGACAGCAACAGGACGAGAAAATGCTTCTGAATGCTGATCGATTTCATGGATTTGTCTTTTGTTGTCTTCAATTTTATTAAACGCGCTAAAATGGCGTTCAAAGGTTTGCTGTAATGACTGCACACCTGCCAGGCCAGTTATACCTGCACGTTCAAACCAGGCTTTTACCAGGCGGGACGCACTTTGGATAGTTAAGGGCAGACTCCCTTTTCTGGACTTAAAAAGAAAATCATCCTCATTGGGATTGACCTGCAGCATGTACTTTGAAAAAGCTCTATGAACGGCCTTTGGATAAATGGTATGGGACGCACGGGACGACTGATGGCCGGCTATATACAATTTTCCACCCGGCACAAGGGTAATCAGATCATTAA
>JAAEMC010000149.1 GCA_024225895.1 Desulfobacteraceae bacterium
ACGCTCTTTGGCTTCCCGGCATCGATGACAAAGGGTCTTCCATTTATCTGCAGATAAGGAAGACCTGGATTTAAATTTTGCTTCCACAATTCTGGCAAGAGCCAAGTCAATATTATCTCCGCCCAAAATAAGATGATCACCAACGGCAAGCCTTTCAAACCGGGGAGTACCTTCTGATTCTTTTAGTGTAATCAGGCTGAAGTCGGTTGTACCACCGCCCACATCACAAACCAGGATCAATTCATTGGGGTTCACATGATTCTGCCAGTCCTTTTCATGCTCAATAAGCCATGAGTAAAATGCAGCCAAAGGTTCTTCCAACAACGTAACCTTGGCATGCAATCCTGCTTGTCTGGCAGCTTTAAAGGTCAAATCCCGAGCCTCTTCATTAAATGAGGCAGGTACCGTAACTACGACGAACTGATTTTCCAGGAAAAGATCTTCATCCTTTACATATGCATTCCAGGCACTTTTAATATGGAGCAAATATTCAGCCGTAGCAGTGACAGGAGAAACTTTATCCATATTCTCCGAGCCCCAGGGCAGTATTTTTGCTTGGCGGTCTGCATTGGAATTGCACAGCCAACTTTTGGCGGAAGAGACTAGTCTGGAAGGGATCTTTGAACCGTGATCCCTGGCAAAGATCCCGGCAAACCAGTCTTCTTTTTTCTTCCAGGGATGTTTCAATACTTCCTTTGAGATATCATATTCACCCGGGATATAAAGAAATGACGGCAAAACAGGAATTTTTGTAAATTCGCCATGGCCTGTGAGCTGGGGAACATTAAACACCTTAATCATTCCCTTTTTCTCTGTAATTTTTCCGGTTGCCGCCTGCTCTTTTAACACTTGGACATCTGCATAAGAAACTGCAGAATTTGTGGTACCCAAATCAATACCAATGACGTATCGTTTATCCTGAAAATCCAAACCAACTCCTGAATGTATGCGCTTAAATTTTTGTCAATCTTAGTTTATTTCGACTTCTGCGGGGATTATCACGCATGAATCCTGGATATCCGAAAGCTTTGGGATCTCCTTTTTTCCTGCTTTCCATCCCGGATGTTTCAGATTCCCTTCAAAAGGAGGCTCTCCTGTAACATTGCCGATGAGTTTGATGGAATCCAGATCAAACCCCGCTTCTATGGTCACCCGTGCCCCTTCTTCTTTTGCAATTATAGGCCTGGGATCAATATATTTCTTGACAGCCTTTTTACAGTCTTCCTGGATACTTCTTACGGCCGCTCCGATTTGTTCATCTTCATATGCATTCAAATCCTCATCAAAAAAGTCCAATAACCGGCCGTCCCGCTGGAGTACGGATAATGTATGAAGGAAGAGCCGTCTTTTCCGGTCTTGTGCAATTCGTTGATCAATAAAATCCTTACCGCCTTTTTTGGGTGCAACCGTCTTCTCATCCGGTTCAATATCCTTAAAAACCGATCCCATTGATATTCTCAGAACCAGCCAGGTTAAAAACCCGAGCACAATAAAAACAGCAAGAAGCGAAGGCAATACCAATGTATAAAAATTGGTCAGCAGTTCTTTTACCACAAAAAGCCCCAGGTCGATATTTTTGGTGATCAGTTGATTCTCCCCTGCTGAGATCGAATATGCGATAAGCCATTGACCGCCTTTATAAAGCCCTGCACTTGCCAAACAGCCAATAACCGCCATAAAGGATATAATCACCATAAATGACTTTTGAAAATATGCTTTCTTTTTATCCAACACACTTGTCTCCTGTGAAAATTTATGTTTACACAA